>JANMBW010000481.1:0-1831 GCA_031360565.1 Polaromonas sp. | reverse complement strand
TTTTGCGCGGCTCGGGCGGGCCACCAGCCACCGACCAGCGCTGCAGCAATACCGAGCGCGCCGTAGGTGAGCGCAGCCGGCGTGCTCCACTGCAAGCTCGGTGCAACGCCAGCAAAGTAACCGCCGCCCAGGTCGCCGCCCAACAGCCGCAAGGCCAAAGCCGCCAGCCCGCTGCCCAGGGCAATTCCGGCGACGCTGCCCGCGATCCCTAGTACGCCGGATTCCGCCAGCACTACCAGCAAGCGCTCCCGCCCGGTCAGGCCCAGCACACCCAGCAGGGCAAACTGTTGGGCGCGTTTGGCAACGCTCAGTGACAGCACGGAAAATACCAGAAACGCGCCGGTAAACAAGGCCACCAGCGCCAGCACGGTGAGGTTGACCCGGTAAGCGCGTGACAAATTGCTGACGCGCTGCGCCGCATCACCCGGCTCGGCGGCGGTGATGCCGGCGGGCAATTGAAGGGATGCGATGAAAGCCGTCCGGTCGGTGCCGGGCTGCAGCCGCACATCGATACGCGACAGCTGCCCCAATCGGCCAAAGAGTTCCTGCGCCGCGCCGATGTCCATCACCGCCAGGGGTGCGCCGCCCGCAGACACTGAACCGGCGACGCTGACATCGAGCAATTGCAGGCCGCTTTGCAATTTAAAGACTTTGACCGGCAGGCTTTGCCGCGCTGCCGGGTTCAGAAAAACGCTGCCGGGTGCGAACAGCGCGAGGCGGTCCGCACCGGCATCGGGCACCGGTATCAGGGCCGGCGCAAGTTGCGCCACCACCAGCGCGTCGAGACCCAGCACGCGCAGGCCCACACGCGGCGCGCTGCCGCTGACGGCGTAGCTCGACAACTCTAGCAGCGGGCTGGCCACCGCCACATCAGGGTGCTTGGCTACGCGGCTGAAAACCGCTTCGTCAAAACTGCCCTGGACGGCACGCAATTCCAGGTCGGGCTGGCCATTGACTGAGCGTACCGCCTGCGAAAACTCACTCAGCGCCGAGGCATTGATCAGGTGCACCGAAAAAGCCAGTGCCACGCCCAGCATCACCGCTGCCACAGCAGCGGCGTTACGCCACGGGTGGTGGAGCAACTCGCGCCACGAAAGCTGGCGCAAGAGCTGCATCAGCAAGCTTGCAGAACCGGCAGCCAGGGTGGAACTAACTGCTGATGCCATGGCTGTTCAGGTGCAGGACCCGGTCGGCCCGCGCCGCTGCGGCTTCCGAGTGGGTGACCAGCACCAGCGAAGCGCCATGTTCGCGGGTTTGAGCCACCAGCGCATCCATTACTTTGACAGCGGTGCCGGGGTCCAGATTGCCGGTAGGCTCATCGGCCAGCAGCACTGCCGGCCGGTGCACCAGTGCCCGGGCAATCGCCACGCGCTGCAACTGCCCACCACTGAGCTGCTGCGGCAGCCGCGCACCCAAACCATGCAGGCCAACCGCGTCCAGCATGGCCTGCACCCGTTCATCGTCGGGCCGGCCCAACAGCAGCAAGGGCAGCGCAACGTTTTGCGCGACGTCAAGGTGCGGCAGCACATGAAAGGCCTGAAACACAAAACCGACATGCTGGCGGCGCAGCAGCGCGCGCTGGTCGTCTGGCAGCGTGCCCAGATCAGAACCCAGCAGCTTGACCGTGCCCTCGTCCCAGCTGTCGAGGCCGGCCATGCAGTTGAGCAGGGTGGATTTGCCGACACCCGACTCGCCCACAATGGCTAAAAATTCGCCCGCTGCCACGACCAGCGAGACGTGGCTGAATACCACGCTGTCACCATACTTTTGGCCAAGTTCGGCAATCTTCACATTCATTCGTGAATTCTTCCGTGGCAAGCTTTCCCACGTT
>JANMBW010000471.1:0-8587 GCA_031360565.1 Polaromonas sp. | reverse complement strand
ATTTGCGCTTCCAGACGCACGCGCGGCTTGCGCCTGACATACAACGCCCCAATGCCTTTCGGACCGTAGGTTTTATGCGAGGTCAGGCTCATCAGATCCACCGGCAAAGTCGACAGATCAATGTCTACCCGGCCCGTCGCCTGAGCCGCATCCACGTGGAAAATAATGCCCTTTTCGCGGCACAAGGCGCCGATGGCGGCGATGTCCTGAATCACGCCAATTTCGTTGTTCACGAACATGACGCTTACCAGGATGGTGTCAGGCCTGATGGCCGCCTTGAGGACATCCAGGTTCACCAAGCCGTCAGCCTGAACATCCAGATAGGTCGCCTCAAAACCCTGCCGCTCAAGTTCACGGAAAGTATCCAACACAGCTTTATGTTCGGTCTTGACCGTGATGATGTGCTGGCCTCGGGTTTTGTAGAACTGGGCAGCGCCTTTAATGGCCAGATTGTTGGATTCGGTGGCGCCACTGGTCCAGACGATCTCACGCGGATCCGCACCAATCAAACTAGCAACCTGTTCACGCGCTTTTTCGACTGCGGCTTCTGCTTCCCAGCCCCAAGCATGACTGCGCGAGGCCGGGTTGCCAAAATGCTCGCGCAACCAGGGAATCATGGCGTCCACCACCCGCGGGTCGCACGGGTTTGTGGCACTGTAGTCCATGTAAATGGGGAAGTGAGGGGTGTCCATGGGGCTAGCTCTTTAATGACGGGCTGGCTGGCAGCTTCGTGAAAAACAGGTTCGATACACGCTCAGTGAATCTCGAGGCTCAGAAAACCTTGCCTCAGGATTTCGAAAAAGCGTTTCCCAAAGCAAAAACCGAGTTGGGCGCGTTCACCCGCATCGGCTTGACGACCGGCGCAGTAAAAATCGCTTTTTTGACCATAGGGGTGTTTTCAATCACCACACCTTTGGCCAACTGATCATCCACCAGCTTTTGCAGGGAGACGGAATCCAGAAATTCCACCATTCGGCTGTTGAGGGATGCCCACAGCTCGTGCGTCATGCAGCGTCCGCCCTCACCCATGCAGTTTTCTTTGCCGCCACACTGTGTGGCGTCTATCGGCTCATCGACCGACACAATGATGTCGGCAACAGTGATCTCGGACGCTTTACGTCCCAGCGTGTAACCACCGCCCGGTCCCCGAGTCGATTCCACCAACTCGTGGCGGCGCAATTTGCCAAATAGCTGTTCCAGGTAGGACAGGGAAATCTGCTGGCGCTGGCTGATGGCTGCCAAGGTTACCGGGCCATTGTTCTGGCGAAGTCCCAAATCGATCATTGCCGTGACCGCAAAGCGGCCTTTGGTTGTGAGGCGCATACAAGCTCCTTAAAGTTGGCTTGACTATCGTTATCACCCTGGAAAGTAATGTTTACAGGGAGCTATTCCTCCAGTCGCCCAATTCAGTCAACCGCTCATCGCGGAGGGCTTTTTTATTGTTGGTGTGTTCTTGACTGAATTCGTCAAGTATACCACTGAACGCATATTTCCGCAGATTACCGACCGCGCGGTAAAAATCCAGACTGCTTGGTATTGAAAATCTAGGTGGAAGGCGAGTGACCGCTGAGGAACGCGTCAGGCCCGGCCCCCGCCCGCTGCGGAAAGAGGCACCACATTGTCAGACCCCGCTGCGCCAAAAGCTTGCTCTTTAAGAATATGAAGCTGATCGCGCACCCTAGCCGCCTTTTCAAACTCCAGGTTTTTCGCGTGTTCCAGCATTTGCTTTTCAAGTCGCTTGATTTCCCGGGCGATGTCTTTCTCGCTCATGTCCTCGACCTGCGCCTTTTGCATCAGCAACTTCTCGGCTTCCTTGCCCGACTTTTCGCTGTAGACACCGTCAATCAGATCCTTGATGCGCTTGACTACGCTGCGCGGCGTGATGCCGTGCTCCAGATTGAAGGCAATTTGTTTATTGCGTCGGCGCTCTGTTTCAGACATGGCTTTTTTCATCGAGTCGGTGATGCGGTCGGCGTACAGGATCGCGCGGCCGTTGATGTTTCGGGCGGCCCGGCCAATGGTTTGAATCAAACTACGCTCGGCCCGCAAAAACCCTTCCTTATCGGCGTCCAGAATCGCGACCAGCGACACCTCCGGAATGTCCAGACCTTCCCGGAGCAGATTGATACCGACCAGCACATCAAATGCGCCCAGGCGCAGATCACGCAAGATCTCCACCCGCTCCACCGTGTCAACGTCACTGTGCAGGTAGCGCACCTTCACACCGTTGTCGGTCAGGTAATCGGTGAGCTGTTCGGCCATGCGTTTGGTCAGCGTGGTAATCAACACACGTTCATTCTTGTCGACACGAATGCGAATTTCGCCCAGCACATCATCCACCTGATGGGTCGCTGGCCGGACCTCGACTTCGGGGTCGACCAGGCCGGTTGGCCGCACCACTTGCTCGACCACTTGACCGGCATGCTCCTGCTCGTACGCCGCCGGGGTGGCAGAAACAAAGATTGCCTGACGCATCTTGGCTTCAAATTCTTCAAACTTCAGTGGCCGGTTGTCGAGCGCACTCGGCAGGCGAAAACCATATTCGACCAGCGTTGTCTTGCGCGAGCGGTCGCCGTTGTACATGGCGTTCAACTGGCCGATCATGACGTGGCTTTCGTCCAAAAACATCACCGCGTCTTTGGGCATGTAATCGCAAAGCGTGGAGGGCGGCGCTCCAGGCGGCGCGCCACTCAGATGCCGCGTGTAATTTTCAATACCCTTGCAGTGACCGATCTCGCCCAGCATTTCCAGGTCAAAACGGGTGCGCTGCTCAATACGCTGGGCCTCGACCAGCTTGCCCTGCGACACCAATTGCGCCACGCGTTCTGACAGCTCCAGCTTGATGGTTTCCACGGCCATCATTACCTTGTTTCGCGGCGTGACGTAATGACTCTTGGGGTAGACGACAAAGCGCGGCACTTTTTGGCGAATGCGCCCGGTCAGGGGGTCAAAAAGCTGGATCGATTCGATCTCGTCGTCGAACAGTTCGATCCGCAGCGCCAGCTCTGAATGCTCGGCCGGAAAGATATCAATCACGTCACCGCGCACCCGGAAAGTGCCACGCGAAAAATCCTGGTCATTGCGGCTGTACTGCATGCGGATCAGCCGGGCAATCACATCGCGCTGGCCCATCTTGTCGTTCACGCGCGCGATAAAACGCATCTGGGTGTAATCTTCCGGCGCGCCAATGCCGTAAATGGCGCTGACAGTGGCCACGATGATGGTGTCGCGCCGTTCGAGCACGCTCTTGGTGGCTGACAGGCGCATCTGCTCGATGTGCTCATTGATCGCCGAGTCTTTTTCAATGAACAGGTCTCGCTGGGGCACGTAGGCCTCAGGCTGGTAATAGTCGTAGTAGCTGACGAAGTACTCCACCGCGTTTTTCGGGAAAAACTCGCGGAACTCGCTGTAGAGCTGGGCAGCCAGTGTCTTGTTGGGCGCAAACACAATCGCGGGCCGGCCCAGGCGCGCAATCACATTAGCCATGGTGAAGGTCTTGCCTGAACCCGTGACGCCCAGCAAGGTCTGAAAGACTTCACCGTCGTTGATGCCCTCCACCAGTTTCTCGATCGCCAGGGGCTGATCGCCCGCTGGCAAATAAGGCTGGAAAAGCTCAAATGGCGAGTCGGGGAACCGGGCAAAGTTGCCCGTTGGTGCGACATCAGAGCTAGCCGCTGCGTCGGCCATCAGTTCCAAAGCTTCCGGCATAAAACCTTTCCCACACTGATTACAAGTTGGCGCTCCGCTAAAATTGAGCGCAACCGAACAGCATACGACTTTTTCAATTTTTAAGGATATTCATGTCTTTGTTTACCGCAGTCGAAATGGCCCCGCGCGATCCGATTTTGGGTCTCAACGAGCAATTCAACGCAGACACCAATCCAGCCAAAGTTAATCTTGGCGTGGGGGTCTACTACGACGACAACGGCAAACTCCCGCTGCTGCATTGCGTGCAGGCCGCCGAGGCGAAAATGGCTGAAGCGCCCAAGCCGCGCGGTTATCTGCCGATTGACGGTATTGCCGCCTACGACGCGGCGGTCAAGGCGCTGGTGTTCGGCGCAGACAGCGAGCCCGTCAAATCTGGTCGTGTGGCGACCGCCCAAGGCATTGGCGGCACCGGTGGCTTGAAGATTGGCGCTGACTTTTTAAAGAAGCTCAGCCCGAATGCCAAAGTGCTGATTTCCGACCCCAGCTGGGAAAACCACCGCGCCCTGTTCATGCAGGCCGGCTTTGTGGTCGAAAGCTACCCCTACTATGACGCCGCCAAGCGGGGCGTCAACTTTGACGGCATGTTGGCTGCGCTCAAGGCCGCAGACGCAGGCACCATCGTCGTGTTGCATGCCTGTTGCCACAACCCGACGGGTTATGACATTACCGCTACGCAGTGGGATCAGGTCATCACCGCGATCCAGGCCAAAGGCCTGACACCTTTCCTCGACATGGCCTACCAGGGCTTTGGTCATGGCATAGCCGAAGACGGCGCGGTCATTGGCAAGTTTGTCGCCGCCGGCCTCAGCTTTTTCGTCTCTACTTCGTTCAGCAAGAGCTTCTCCTTATATGGCGAGCGCGTCGGCGCCCTGTCGGTGCTCTGCCAATCCAAAGAAGAAGCCGACAAGGTCTTGTCGCAGCTCAAACTGGTGATTCGCACCAATTACAGCAACCCGGCGACGCACGGCGGCACGGTGGTCGCGATGGTGCTCAACACCCCCGCGCTGCGCGCCCAGTGGGAAAGCGAGCTAGGCGAAATGCGCGTGCGTATCAAGGCCATGCGTCAGAAGCTGGTCGATGGCCTGAAGGCCGCGGGCGTGAAGCAAGACATGGGCTTCATCACTGCCCAAATCGGCATGTTCAGCTACTCGGGCTTGTCAAAAGAGCAAATGGTGCGCCTGCGCAGTGAATTCGGCGTCTACGGCACCGATACCGGCCGCATGTGCGTGGCCGCGCTGAACAGCAAGAACATCGACTACGTCTGCGCATCAATAGCCAAGGTGCTTTGAGCCCGCGGTGATGGCCCGTCCTGAAACGCAACCAAGCGTGGATTGACGGTATGCCCGATCTCATTACCTTGCTGGTCGCGGAACCCACCGTCGCCGTCGCGTATGTGGTGTTTGGGATAGTGGGCTTTGGCTCTACTCTGGTCGCGGCACCTGTGCTGGCGCATGTCATGCCCGTCACGACCCTGGTGCCCATGCTGGCACTGACAGACTTCATCGCTTCGGCGGCCAACGGCTTTCGCTTCAGTTCGCATCTGGTCAGGACGGAGCTGTTTCGGCTGCTACCGGCTATGTTCGCCGGCAGCGCTTTAGGCGCCTACATCCTGTTTGCCGTGCCCCTCAATACTTTGATGCTGCTACTGGGCATTTTTGTCGTGCTGTATGCCCTCAATGGTCTACGGCCGCAGGCGGCGCGTGCCAGGCTGTCGCCGCACTGGGCCTGGTGGTTCGGTGGTGCGGGCGGCGTGCTGAGCGCCCTGTTCGGCGCGGGGGGCTGGGTCTATGCGATTTACCTGTCGCGGCGGCTCAATGATCCCCAACAGATTCGGGCAACTCAAAATGCAGTGCTCATGGTGAGCTCTTTGATTCGAGTAGGTTTGTTTGCAGTGGCTGGTCGGCTTTTTGACAAAAGCCTCTGGTGGCTGGTTCTGAGCCTGCTTCCGGCCATGGCACTGGGCCTGTATGCAGGCCACCGCATCACACTCAAAATGGATCGGCAGCGCTTCATGCGGGTGCTCTACGGCGTCCTGCTGGTGACTGGCAGCAGCCTGATCGTGCGCGCTCTGTTCGCAGATCGCTGATTGTTGCTAGCCCCACAGCACCGAGCGCATTGAAATTGATCCGCCCTGAAAACTGGTGTTAAAAAACCGCATCGGCTCATTGGCGTTGACGGCACCCGCAGCGTACAGCAGCGGCAGGTAATGTTCGTAGGTCGGGTGGGCGATGGCCGTCAGTGTGCCCAGCTTCTGAAAGTTCTGCAGCGCCGCGAGATTGCCCTGCTGCAGATAGCCGCCAATGGTCTGGTCGAACTCTAATGCCCAGTCATAGGCCTGGCTGGCCGTGGCGCCGCGCTGCATGAGGCGCAGGTTGTGAACGATGTTCCCGCTGCCCACGATCAGCACGCCCCGGTCGCGCAAGGCCATCAATTGCAAGGCCAACGCGTAATGGTCTTGCGGAGCGCGACTGTAGTCCATGCTGAGCTGGATGACCGGAATATCGGCATTCGGGAACATCGGCTTGAGCACCGACCAGGCTCCGTGGTCCAGCCCCCAATCCTTCATGTCGAGGCCAAGCGGCGCCGACAAGCGCTGTTTAACTATTCGGCTGATGGCCAGAGCGGCCGCCGCGTCGCCGGGTGCCGGGTACTGCTGATCGAACAGCTCCTGCGGGAAGCCGCCAAAGTCATGGATGGTTTTCGGTTGGTCCATGCCTGTCAGCCACCAACCTTCGGTCAGCCAGTGGGCGGAAATGCACAAAATCAGTTGCGGTCTCGCCCTTTTGGATCCGAATTCATCGCCCAGCACCTGCCAGCTGCGCCGGTACGCGTTGTCGCCAATCGCGTTCATGGGGCTGCCGTGGCCAAGAAACAGCACCGGCATTCTTTCGGACTTTTTCAGCGAAGCCAAACGATCCAGCGCAGCGGGGTCTAAAGTGGTTATATTCATATTCTCTCGAGCGCTTTATGGTCTGGCCGTCAGCCTGGACATGAAACCGACGTTAATGGGTAGTTCACCTTAGCTTTTCAAAGGCATTGCCTGTTATATTTGCTGCACTGCACCAAATTTCAATCCCTCGGTTATTTCTACTGGCTAAAAAAGGTTTTCCCATGCTTTACCAAGTTTACGAAACACAGCGCACCTTGATGGAGCCGTTTGTGGACTTTGCACAGGCCGCTGCCAAACTTTACGGCAATCCCTTGTCTCCAATGGGGCAAAACCCCTTCGCCCAGCGCATGGCCGCCGGCTACAGCCTGATTTACCGCCTGGGTAAAGATTATGAGAAACCGGCTTTTGATATTCAGGCCCTGGATTTGGACGGAACCAACGTCGCCATCCACGAGCGGGTCGAGATCAACAAACCTTTTTGCGAGCTGCGCCGCTTCAAACGCTTTACCGATGACGTGGGCACCCTCACCAAGCTCAAGGAGCAGCCGCCGGTGCTGATCGTGGCTCCCCTGTCGGGCCACTACGCCACCCTGTTGCGCGACACCGTTAAAACCATGCTGAAAGACCACAAGGTCTACATCACGGACTGGAAGAATGCGCGCCTGGTTCCCCTGTCTGACGGCTCTTTTCACCTCGACGATTACGTCAACTATGTGCAGGAATTTATCCGCCATATTCAGGGCATTTACGGCAACTGCCATGTCGTCAGTGTCTGCCAGCCGACCGTGCCCGTGCTGGCTGCTATCTCGCTGATGGCCTCACGGGGCGAGACAACGCCGCTGTCCATGATCATGATGGGCGGCCCAATTGACGCGCGTAAGTCGCCGACCGCCGTCAACAATCTGGCCATGAACAAGAGCTATGAATGGTTTGAGGCCAACGTGATTTACCGCGTCCCAAGCAACTTTCCGGGTGCGGGACGGCGGGTCTATCCGGGCTTCATGCAACACACTGGTTTTGTAGCCATGAACCCTGGTCGTCATGCGACCAGCCACTACGACTTTTTCAAGGACTTGATCAAGGGTGATGGCGCCAGCGCCGAAGCGCATCGCAAGTTTTACGACGAGTACAACGCCGTGCTCGACATGGATGCGGATTACTACCTCGACACCATCAAGACGGTGTTTCAGGAGTTCAAGCTGGTCAACGGCACCTGGGACGTCAGGGGTGTGTCGGGTGCGGCAGAACGGGTCCGGCCAGAAGACATCAAAACAACGGCTCATTTCACGATTGAAGGTGAGCTGGACGACATCTCCGGCTCTGGTCAAACAGAAGCTGCGCATGATCTGTGCTTCAACATTCCAAAAGCCCTTCAGAAGCATCTTGAAGTCAAGGGCGCAGGTCATTACGGCATCTTCAGCGGACGTCGTTGGCGCGATGTCGTCTACCCTGCCGTCAAAGCCTTTATTCACGAGAACAATCAGCAGCAAGCGCCTGCAAAGGCTGGACCGACTGCTTCCAAATCGATAGCACGTTCAGAATCCCAGTCGCTCTCAAAGCCATTGGCTCCAGTCGCAGCCCAGACTTCGGTCAAGGCACTGGACAAGCCTTTGCCCAAGTTAGTGGTCAAACTTGCGGGCAAGCCAGTGGACAAACCCCTGAACACGCCTGTGACCAAACCGGTTAACAAGCCCGTCACCAAGTGGGTGACCTCTCCACCTGTCAAGGCAGCGGCCAGACCAGTCGCCCGGACACCTGACAAATCGCCAGCCAAATCGCCAGCCAAAAAAACAGTGCGCGGCAAGTGACTCGGTAGCGGGCGTGCGGGTGTGGGAAGTCTTGCGACAATCCCCTGGTGATTCCGACCGTTAAAAACGAAATTGCTGGTCTGGCAGCCGGACTGGAAGCTCGCATCCACGCCGCATTGCCGCAAACGCAATGCACCCGATGCGGCTACCCTGACTGTGCGGCCTACGCACACGCCATTGC
>JANMBW010000466.1:0-4691 GCA_031360565.1 Polaromonas sp. | reverse complement strand
CGGCGAAGAAGATTCACCAGCCGTCAAAACCGAGAACTGCCTGGTCAACCACGTGATGACCGAGCTGACGATTTCATGCTTCCCAGCGGATATTCCTGACTTCATCGATGTCGATTTGAGTGGCCTGAAAAAAGGCACCTCGCTGCACATCAAGGACATCAAGCTGCCAAAAGGCGTGAAGTTCCTGGCCAAAGGCCAGGACAATCCGGTGCTGGTTTCCGTGTCAGCCATTTCCGCAGAAGCTGAAGCCGACGCCGCCGCAGCTGCGGCTGCCGCAGTGCCGGTGGATCCTAAAGCCGCCAAAGCCGCTGCGGGCAAGGCTGCTGCTGCTGCAAAACCAGAAGCCAAAGCACCCGCTAAAAAGAAATAAGCCTGATTTCTCACCTGCCATTGAGCAGCCGGTAGCCCTTGTTCTCGCATGAGCACAAGGGCTTTTTTTCGACACGTCCGCCGCTTTTTCACATGATCAAACTTTTTGTGGGTCTGGGCAATCCAGGCGCTGACTACGAAGCCACCCGCCACAACGCCGGATTTTGGTGGATCGATGCGCTGTCGGGCGAACTGAAAGCCCCCCTGGTTTTTGACAAGAGCTACTTCGGTCAGGTGGCCAGGGTGACGCTTCACGGCCAGACGGTGTGGCTGCTCGCGCCGCAAACCTTCATGAACCTGTCGGGCAAATCAGTGGCTGCGCTGGCCCGCTTCTTCAAGGTCAAACCCGAAGAAATTCTGGTTGCGCATGATGAGCTCGACATTGTTCCGGGACAGGTCAAGCTTAAATTCGGCGGTAGCCACGCTGGACACAATGGTCTGCGCGATATTCATGCCCAGTTGGGCACCGGGGACTACTGGCGTCTGCGCTTGGGCATCGGCCATCCTGGCATCAAGTCGGAAGTGATTCACTGGGTGCTCAAAAAACCGTCGCAGGAACACAAGGTGGCGATCGATGAGTGCATCACCCGCTCCCTCAAAGCCCTGCCAGCATTGCTGGCTGGTGAAATGGACAAAGCCACCCTGCTGATTCACACCAGCACACCCCCCAGACCCAAGCCGCCTCGCAAGGTCGAGCCAGAGCCCGAGCCTGACGAGCCGTCGGCAAATAGCGGCGTCAACTGACAAGTCGGACCCGGGCGCATGCCTTAGGCTTGAACCGATGTTTGGGATTCCCGATTCAGCTCACAGAGCGGCACGCGCTGGCCCCCTATTTGTGGTGTTGAATTCTGCATCGGGTCACAAAGACACCGAGCAGGAACGCCAGGTGCTGGCAGAAGTATTCAACAGCGCAGGACGGGCATTTGAATTTTTGCAGTTTGACAACCCCGCCGACATCGCCAGCGTTTGCGCCAGAGCAGTGGCGCAGGCCAAAGAAAAAGGTGGCGTGGTGGTCGCCGCCGGGGGCGATGGCACGATCAACGCCGTGGCGGCCGCCGTTTTGCACAGCGGATGTCCGTTTGGCGTTCTGCCGCAGGGCACGTTCAACTACTTTGGTCGCGCCAATGGCATCCCGCAAGACGCCCGCGCCGCCACCACCGCCCTGCTGGGGGCCAGTATTGCCCCAGTGACAGTCGGCGAAGTCAATGGCCGCGTGTTTCTGGTTAACGCCAGCCTCGGGCTTTATCCGCAACTGTTGGAAGACCGCGAAGCGTGGAAGCGGCAATTTGGCAGAAGCCGTCTGGTGGCCTTTGCGTCCGGGCTGGCGACGCTGTGGCGGGCGCGCGGCCAACTGCGACTTGAGATCGAGCTGGAAGGTCAAACCACTGCGCTTCGCACCCCCACCTTGTTTGTTGGCAACAACCGTCTGCAACTCGCCCAGGTCGGCATTCAGCCAGATCATCCGGATGCCGTGACGCGCGGTGCATTGACGGGCATTGCGGTGCGCGCTGCCGGCTCCCTGGCGCTATTTGGCCTGCTGATACGCGGGCTTCTCGGGAAGTTGGGTGACGCAGACAATGTCGACAGCTTCACCTTTCGCCAACTCAAGGTCAAGCTGCGCAGGCAAGGTCGGGTCAAAGTGGCCACTGACGGCGAGGTCACCTGGATGACGCCACCCCTGGTCTTCAAGGTGTCTGATACCCCGCTGCTGCTGATGGTGCCCGCACCCGCTGACCGGGCCGACGTGGCATGACCAGACTGCTGCAAATTTCAGACATGCATTTTGGGACCGAGCAGCCGCAGGTGATGCTGGCGCTGCTCGCCCTGTCAGAACAAAAAAAACCCGATGTACTGGTCGTCTCGGGTGACATCACCCAGCGCGCTACGCACGAACAGTTCCGGCGCGCGAGAGCCTTTTGCGACCACCTGGGCATTGCCCAAATGCTGTCCTTACCCGGCAACCATGACATTCCCCTGTACAACTTGCATGCGCGGCTGGTGCGGCCCTATACGGCCTATAGCCATGCCTTTGGCGACGTGCTGGAGCCCGAGTTGATAACGCCTTCACTGTGCCTACTCACCGTCAACACCACACGCTGGTGGCGGCATAAAAACGGTGAGGTATCTAAAGCCCAAATCGCACGGGTATGCGGGCAACTCGCACTCGCGATGCCTCAGCAACTGCGTGTGGTGGTGGTGCATCAGCCGGTTCACGTTTTGCGACCTCAAGATGAGCATGATCGCCTGCGCGGATGGCACCCCGCCGTGCAAGCCTGGGCAGCTGCGGGCGCGGACGTCGTGATGGGCGGGCACATACACCTTCCCTATGTGTGCGAGTTGTCGTCCACGGTCAGCGGGCTGAGCCGACGGCTGTGGTGCGTGCAGGCGGGCACGGCGGTATCGAGCCGCGTCCGCCGCGAAGCGCCCAACTCGGTCAACCTGCTGGAGTTTGCGTCGGATGCACAGGGATTGCATTGCCGCGTCGAACGCTGGGACTTTCAAAAAGAAACGCAGCCTTCAGCTGGAGAAGCCAACGCTGGCCAGTTTGCGCTGGCCCATACCAGTGTGTTGAATCCACAACGGCACTGAACGGAGTACTCAACTTGTGATTGAATGTGCTTACGCTGTTCCCATTCAAGGAGTGCTCAATGGAATCCACCCTGGTCGGTCCCACGTCTGCCCCCTTCACCCTGCCCATCGCCAAGGTGCGAAGTGTGTACAACACCGCTGACGTCGAGCGGAAACTGGATAAGCTACAAAACAACGACTCACGCGACCACGACAGCTTGCGCCACACCTATGAACGCATGCTTGAACGCGGCCCGGAACGCTTTCAGATGAAGCCCAGCGGCATTCCTGAAATGACCGCGTTGTACGACACCCTCCCCAATTTCACCGATGTGCTGGACGACATCAAACGGCATGTCGCGCTGAGCCAGGACAGCGCCGACGGCCTTGAAGTCACGCCCATGCTGCTGCTGGGCATGCCCGGTATTGGCAAAACCCATTTCGCCCGGCAGATGGCAGACCTGATTGGCACCGGCATGAATCTGGTTTCAATGGGCTCGCTCACTGCTGGCTGGGTCTTGTCGGGCTCCGCCTCGCAGTGGCGGGGGGCCAAACCCGGCAAGGTGTTCGAGTCGCTCGTGGATGGCCGCTACGCCAATCCGGTCATCGTGATTGACGAGATTGACAAGGCCGCCAGCGATGCGCAGTATGACCCGCTGGGCTCGCTTTACAGTCTGCTGGAGCACGACACGGCATCGTCATTCGTAGATGAATTTGCCGAAGTTCCAATAGACGCCAGCCAGGTGCTGTGGATCACCACGGCCAACGATGCGCGCGCCATTCCCAACCCCATCCTGAACCGTATGAACGTGTTCGAGATTCTGCCGCTCACGCCCAGCCAGGCCAGGCATATTGCGCTACGCCTGTACCAGTCGATACGCTCGGGCCACGATTGGGGCTCGCGTTTTGACAATGTGCCTGGCGACGATTTTCTCGACAAGCTCTCGACCCTGGTGCCACGTGAAATGCGACGTGCGCTGATGGCCGCTTTTGGCAATGCCCGCCTGGCAAACCGCGGCATGCTGCAAGTCGATGACCTGCCGCGCGGCACTGCGAGCAAAGGGAAGATCGGATTTGTCCAGTAGCCGGAATACAAGCTGGCAGGAATCAGCCTCTAGTGAGCGGAGCCACCGCCAGGTTGACGCAAAACCTCCTGCGACAAGCGATCAAGGTTCTGCTCGTTGGCAGGAACAACGATGTGTTCAACCCGGCTGGCCGTTTCTGCACTGTCGAATGCCTGAGACCAGGATACGACGGTTCCTGCCGCCGACGGAGCCAGTGCAATGGTCAGATGAAAAAGTGGCTCCACCACATGCTGGACCACGACCCTGCGCGGTGCCTCAATTTCTGCAAACAGATTTTCGTTGGGATAGTTCTGGCCATTGGGTCCATGCATGGTGAAAGACCAGCGACCGCCCGGCTTGAACTCGCAGACCGTAAAGGTGTTGGTAAAACCCGCCGGTCCCCACCAACGGTTCAGGCGCTCCGGATCGCTTATCGCGGCAAACACCTGTTCGACGCTTGCCGGGATTTCACGCGATGTATTGAAGGTAGTCATGGTCTTCCCCTCTTTATCGGCTGTCGCTTAGGAGCCTGATGCTTGCCTTATTTGGTCTCTGAGGCTTCCGGCGCAACAGGTTCGGTACCCGTCAACCGATAGTATTTTTGCCAGAGCGTCGGCTTGCTTTCAACATGCTGCGGATTGACGGGGATGCACGCTACCGGGCAGACCTCCACGCACTGCGGTTCGTCAA
>JANMBW010000456.1:0-5574 GCA_031360565.1 Polaromonas sp. | reverse complement strand
CAGGGTGATTCACAGCGTTTTCGGTCTGTGCTGGCCGAGTATCAAAAAGCGCCCCAGGTGACCCGGGACCGCATGTACATCGACACCATGCAACAGGTTTACGGCAATGTCACCAAAGTGATGGTCGAGTCCCGCCAAGGTTCCAATCTGCTGTATTTGCCGCTCGACAAGATCATGCAAATGACGGGGCAGGGCGCGGGGGCGGCGGCCGACGCTTCCCTCGGCGCTGCGGGCAGTGCCCCGCTGCCACCTGCGCCGGCTGCGCCCGCACCGGCCACGAACGTTGATCCGCGTATCCGTGATGCAAACCGCACGCGCGACCGCGACACCCGTTAAGGAAGATAAAAGTGAACAGAGTCGGATTTATAGCTTCCTCGCTGCTGGTGCTGCTGGCACTCATCAGCTCCACGCTGTTTGTAGTGGACCAGCGGCAATTTGGCGTGGTTTACGCGCTGGGCCAGATCAAGGACGTGGTGACTGATCCCGGTCTCCACTTCAAGTTGCCCCCGCCTTTTCAAAACGTGTCGTATATCGACAAGCGGTTGCTGACGCTAGACAGCGTTGACGCCGAACCCATGCTGACAGCTGAAAAGCAGCGGGTGGTGATTGACTGGTATGTGCGCTGGCGCATCACCCAGCCCAGCCAATACATTCGCAATGTCGGTTTGGACGAAAAAGCCGGAGCCAACCAGCTCAACCGGGTGGTTCGCAACGCCTTTCAGGAAGAGATCAACAAGCGTACCGTCAAAGATTTGCTTTCCGCCAAGCGCGAAGCCTTGATGGCCGACGTCAAGCGTGAAGTGCTGCAAGCAGTGCAGGGAACCAAGCCGTGGGGCGTCGATGTGGTGGACGTCCGTATCACGCGGGTCGACTATGTCGAAGCGATTACCGACTCGGTTTACAAACGCATGGTTGCAGAGCGTCAACGTGTTGCCAATGAGCTGCGCTCAACTGGCGCCGCCGAGGGCGAAAAGATCCGCGCTGATGCGGACAGGCAACGCGAAGTGACGATTGCCAATGCCTACCGGGAAGCGCAAAAGGTCAAGGGCGAAGGCGATGCGGAAGCGGCCCGCACCTATGCGGAATCATTTGGCAAAGACCCCCAGTTTGCGCAGTTCTACCGCAGCCTGGACGCCTACAAGACCAGCTTCAACAAAAAGAACGACGTGATGGTGCTTGACCCGTCATCGGATTTCTTCAAGGCGATGCGTGGTTCGGCTGCGCCTGCCCTGCCACCGGCTGGCAAGAAGTAGCCGGCTTCAGTGGACGCAGACACCTTTTGGCTGGCGCTGGCCATGGTGCTGGTGCTTGAAGGCTTGCTTCCTTTTTTATCGCCTTCGGGCTGGCGCAACATGTTTATGCAGCTGCTCCAGATGAACGATGGTCAGATTCGTTTTTTTGGGCTGTGCAGCATGCTGTTGGGCATGCTGGTCGTCACCTTGGTGATCCTGTTCGATTGATTGAACCCTCGCCCGGCAAACCGCAACGGCTGGTTCAGTCTTGAGTATTTGAGCAGCGCTGTCGTTTCCGGCACGATGCTGCCCAAAATCCGGCTTCAGGCCCGGTAAAATCTCGGGTTTAACAGTCAAGCTCAAACATGCCCGCCTGGTCGTCATCATGGCAATTGCCGGATCACATTGCCGATGTCCTGCCCTCCGAGGCGCGCCAACTTGAAGATCTCAGGCGGCTGCTGCTCGACACCGCACGCAGCTATGGTTACGAGCTGGTCATGCCGCCGCTGCTGGAACACCTTGAATCCCTGCTCACGGGCACGGGTGAAGCGCTGGACTTGCAGACCTTCAAGCTGGTCGATCAGTTATCGGGTCGCACTCTTGGACTGCGCGCCGACACCACGCCACAGGTTGCCCGGATTGATGCCCATTTGCTGAACCGCTCCGGCGTTGCGCGTTTGTGTTATTGCGGCCCGGTACTGCATACGCGGGCAGACAAGCCCCATGCCACGCGCGAGCCGCTGCAACTGGGCGCAGAAATTTACGGCCATGCTGGTCTGGAAGCGGATCTCGAGATTCAGTTGCTCGCTCTGGAAGGCTTGCGCGCTACGGGTGTGAGGGACCTGAGCGTCGACATGGCCGATGTGCGTATCGTCAACCGCTTGCTGGCAGGAGCCACCATCCCCGCGCAAACATTGACCTTGATTCATGCCGCGTTGGCGGCTAAAGATGGCAGTGAACTGGACAGTCTGACCGCGAGTTTGAATGACGGGATATCTAAGGCTGGACGCGCCGGTTTGAAAGTGCTGCTGCAACTGTATGGCGATCCGCAGGTGCTGGACGAGGCGGCCAAGGCTCTTCGGTCAATGTCCGGGGTGCAGCCGGTGCTGGACGACCTGAAGTGGCTGGCTGCCCGTGTAGCGGGTGACGGCGGTGTCGGGGTCAGCTTTGATCTGGCGGAACTGCGCGGTTACGCCTACTACAGCGGCACCCGGTTTGCCGTGTACGGCCAGGGCGCCGAACTGGCGCGTGGCGGGCGATACGACGAAGTGGGAGCGGTGTTCGGTCGTAACCGTCCGGCCGTGGGCTACAGTCTGGACCTGAAGGAGCTTGTCAGTGTATTGCCGCCCAAGCCGCTGAAGGCTGCTGTGCGCGCGCCCTGGGCTGAAGATGCGGGCCTGCGTCAGGCTATCAGCCGGCTGCGTGCCAATGGTGAAACAGTCGTTTGTGTCCTGCCTGGCCACGAGCACGAAGTCGATGAATTTGATTGCGACCGGGAGTTGACTCATCACGCAGGAAACTGGACGGTCCGCCCTGTGACAAACCCCATGTGACGTTTGCAGAGGTTCCCGTAAGTTTCGCTTGCTCTGGGCGAGCAGCATTCCAGTATCCCTATTCCAAGAATCCTTGAGAGAAACCGAAGATGACAAACAAAGCAGCCGCTCCCGCAGGACGCAACGTTGTGGTTGTGGGCACCCAGTGGGGCGATGAAGGCAAGGGCAAGCTGGTCGACTGGCTGACCGAGATGTCGCAAGGCGTGGTGCGCTTTCAGGGTGGACACAATGCCGGCCACACGCTGGTCATCAACGGCGTTAAAACCGCTCTCAACCTGATTCCCAGTGGCATCATGCGCCCCGGCGTGAAGTGCTACATCGGCAATGGTGTGGTGCTGTCCACCGAGCACCTGTTCAAGGAGATCAAACAGCTCGAATCGGTGGGCGTCGAAGTGCGCTCACGTCTGCGTATCAGCGAGGCCTGTCCCTTGATTTTGCCTTTCCACGCGGCGCTGGATGCGGCACGTGAGGCTTTGCGGGAGCAGGGCGGAACGGAAAAAATCGGTACCACCGGCAAGGGGATTGGCCCGGCCTATGAAGACAAAATTGCCCGGCGCGCCTTGCGCGTGCAGGACCTCAAACACCCCGAGCGCTTTGCCAGCAAGCTGCGCGAGTTGCTGACCCTGCACAACCATGTGCTGACCACCTTCCTGAGCGCTCAAGCGGTTGATTTTGACTCGACCTATGCCGAAGCTATGAGCTATGCGGACGAACTCCGGCCCATGATGGCGGATGTCTCGCGAGAACTCAACGATGCCAACAAGGCCGGTGCCAACCTTTTGTTTGAAGGCGCTCAGGGCACGCTGCTCGATGTGGATCATGGCACTTACCCGTATGTCACGTCGAGCAACTGCGTAGCGGGCAATGCTGCTGCGGGAGCGGGCGTCGGTCCGGGCCTGCTGCACTACATTCTGGGCATCACCAAAGCCTATTGCACGCGTGTCGGCGGTGGTCCTTTCCCTACCGAGCTCGAGTGGCAAAAACCTGGCACACCCGGCTACCACATGAGCACAGTTGGCGCGGAGCGTGGCGTCGTCACCGGGCGTTATCGCCGCTGCGGCTGGTTTGATGCCGCGTTGCTCAAACGTTCGGCACAGGTCAACGGCCTGTCAGGCCTGTGCATTACCAAGCTTGACGTGCTGGACGGCATCGAAGAACTCAAACTCTGCACTGGCTATGAACTCGATGGCGACCTGACCGACATTTTGCCGGTGGGCGCGGACGATATCGCCCGCTGCAAGCCGGTGTATGAAAGCCTGCCAGGCTGGAGCCAGAGCACGGTGGGTGTGACCGACTACGACAAGCTGCCCGCCGCCGCCCAGAAATACCTGCAGCGCATCGAGGACGTCACTGGCGTGCCGATCCACATGATTTCGACCAGTCCTGACCGTGACCACACCATCCTGCTGAAAAACCCCTACGCCAGCGCCTGAACCGGCTGCTGACCGTCATTTTTAAGCCGAATATGCTCCTAGCCCAATCAAAACGTGCGCTGTCTGCTATTTTTTCAGGAGTAAACGAATGCTGACGGAAGATGGAAAGCACCTCTACGTCAGCTATGACGAGTACAACAATCTGATCGAAAAACTGGCGATCAAAATTCACCAGTCTCAATGGCAGTTCGACATCATCCTGTGTCTGGCGCGCGGCGGCATGCGACCGGGCGACATCCTGTCGCGGATTTTTGACAAGCCGCTGGCCATCATGTCCACCAGTTCTTACCGGGCTGATGCCGGCACGACACAGGGCAATCTCGACATCGCGCGTTTCATCACCACCCCGAAGGGTGAAATTGCCGGAAAAGTTTTGCTGGTCGATGATCTGGCGGATACCGGTCACACCTTGCGCTCGGTGATAGAGCAGCTTCGCACAAACTACACGCCCATCACCGAGTTGCGCAGCGCGGTGATCTGGACCAAGGGTGCATCAGCTTTTGAGGCCGACTACTGCGTTGAACAGCTGCCGACCAATCCGTGGATTCACCAACCTTTCGAAGGCTACGATGCGTTGTCACCAGCGCAGTTGCTAGCCAAGTGGAAGATTTAGTGCGGCTTTGGCTGACGTGTTGCGCTGATTTGTCAGCCCGCTAACATGCTGGCATGAGCGACGATTTATCCGGCCTGGCTACCCAGCTGATTCACCACCCTTACACCCCACCTGCCGGTTTTGAAGCCGTCCAGCCCGCAGTGCACCGGGCCTCAACCGTGATTTTCCCCAACGTGGCCGCTCTGCGCCACCGGGACTGGAAAAACAAGACGGGCTACACCTACGGACTGCACGGCACGCCCACCACCTTCACCCTCGAAGAGCGCATTGCCACGCTAGAAGGGGGCCGGTATTGCACACTGGTGCCCAGCGGCCTGGCAGCAGTCGCGCTGGTCGGTATGGCCTTGCTGAAAACCGGCGACGAGTTGTTGATCCCTGACAACGCTTACGGTCCCAACAAGGCTTTTGCCCAGGGTGAGCTGGCTGCCTGGGGTATAGGCCACCGGTTTTACGATCCCATGAACCCGGCCGATCTGGCGGCAAAACTCAGCCCCCAAACCCGGCTGGTCTGGCTTGAAGCGCCGGGCTCCGTCACCCTCGAATTTCCGGATGTGCCGGCACTGATAGCGGTGGTGAAGGCGCACACTGCCGGTCACCCGCTGGGCATTGCCACCGCCATGGACAACACCTGGGGAGCGGGTATCGCTTTCAACGCCTTCAGCCTGGGCGTGGATATTTCGGTTCAGGCCCTGACCAAATACCCTAGTGGCGGCGCGGATGTGCTGATGGGGTCAGTGGTGACG
>JANMBW010000428.1:0-9594 GCA_031360565.1 Polaromonas sp. | reverse complement strand
CACCGCGTTACCGAGCCCGGCAAAATGGCGGCTTGGATTGCACCACCTGATCGGGGCATCAATGCCAACCCGATTGATTACGAATACGTCAAACTTTAAGCACGCTGACTCTTATGCCGTTGAGGTTTTTGTAAAAAATATGAGCCTTGCGGTGAATTGTGAACTTGTTCGCGCTATAATTTGAGACTTGTCGGAGTGTGGCGCAGTCTGGTAGCGCACCTGGTTTGGGACCAGGGGGTCCAAGGTTCGAATCCTTGTACTCCGACCAAATAATTTAAAAGCCCACGCATGTGGGCTTTTTTGCGTCTGCGGCGATGATGCGTCATCCGCCAATAGCGCAGAGAGTGATAAGGGCTCCAAATTCAAGACGCCAGTCCTGGTTTCTGGTAGCTGCAGTCGTCACGTCGACAGCCAGGAATATTTCAGGCCTATCTAGGATCGAACAAGCAACTCAAGCCGGGGCTTGGGAGAAGTGCAATGCTGCGCTCTCTTGCAGATGGCTGGCGCGCTGAATCGCCGCAACTGAAACCGACGCGCTGCACTGGGCTACCACATCGCGGGCGTGGTGCTCGCATTGCCCGCATTGGGTCGCGACCCCGACTTCAAATTGAATGTCGTCAAAGCTCATGCCGGCACGGGCGTGACGGGCAAGTTCGCGGTCGGAGACGCGGCGGCAGACGCAGATGATCATTGTGAATGACGATTTGTGGAATGCCCTGATTATAAATGCGAATCGGTCCTATTTGCAATAGTGGTGAGCGTCTAAAACGCCCCGATAAGGATTTGGGGTGCCCGCTGCGCGGGCGGGTAGTTCAGCTGATCTCTTCCATCTGGCTTTGCAGGTAGTTTTGTTGGCCAACCTTCCCAAGCAGGTCGATCTGCGTTTCAAGAAAATCGATGTGCTCTTCGGTGTCCGTCAGAATGTCCTCGAGAATTTCTCGCGACACGTAATCACGAACGGCTTCGCACTGGGCAATGCCTTCTTTCACGGCTGCCTGCGCGCCTTGCTCGCTCTGCAGGTCACATTGAAGAATTTCTCCGACGTCCTCGCCAATTCGCAATTTGCCCAGATCCTGCAAATTGGGTAAGCCATCCAACATCAGGATCCGCTCCATCAGCCGATCGGCATGTTTCATTTCACCAATCGATTCCTCGTATTCTTTTTTTGCCAGTTTACCGAGCCCCCAATGCTTGAGAATACGGTAGTGCAGGAAGTATTGGTTGACTGCAGTCAGCTCGTTTTTGAGCTGTGTCTGTAGGTGATGAATGACCTGGGGATCGCCTTGCATAGAAGCTCCTGATTGGATGGTACGAAGGAAGCGGTTTTCTTATTATGACGGCTCGACTTCCGCTGATGTCCGACTAATTGCGGCTACCAGGGATTCGCTTATCTGCTGCGATAATCAAAGCGCGAAAATTGTTATTTAGGTGTGCCCTACCTTGTTATGGCATGCATGAGCGCCGCAAGGCTTGCTGCCCGTAGCTCAGTTGGATAGAGCATCAGCCTTCTAAGCTGAGGGTCGGGGGTTCGATCCCCTCCGGGCAGACCATATCCTTTGCGACCTCGCTCACTGCCAGCGACGCCAGCGCCAATGCTTGATGAAAGGGTTCCGCTTTGGATGGTTCTGGCGGACTTGCTCACGAGGCTGGTAGCTGGTGTGCCCTCACCCAAACATGGCTACTCTTTTGTAGTCTTTCATCCCGTCAATCCGATAAAAGTCATCAGATGCTCTAGCCCAGACGTTGAAGTTATAGCCTGGCGGGCAATCAAGCATGACAGGTGTTCGGCAAAATCAAAGGAGCCATCATGACAAAGTCACTCGTGTTCGCATGCTTACTATCGGTATGTGCGTTGTCCAGTTTTGCACAGACACCAACCAATGCCACCGGCGCAAAACTTGTGGCAGAACGAGATGCTGCTTATGCCAAAGCTCATCCTGCAATCGTCAAAGTTAATGCCCCCAAGGTCCGCCACCCCCATAAAAGGCACGGTCACCATCACCGTCATACGGTGCGCAAAGCCATCAAGTAAGAACCATTGGCTTGTGGGCACTCCGCCTCAATCACTGACCAAATCTGAGGGAAGGGTGCCCGCATCGATCTGCCTAGTAAATAGCTTGGTTTAGTTGGTATCGAAATGAGCGTGATGTGGGTTAGCCAGAGCAATGCCAGTGGACCGCTGGTACCCAGCTTACCAAGCATGATCCGAAATTTCGGTAGTTGCAAAATACCTCCATGTGCAGCCACTACCAAGCGCTCAAGGAGCGGGCCAGGTTTGAGAGGGCGTTTCACGTCAGTCTGCCGCCCTACGAGGGTGTTTACGACGTCTGGCCGACTTACCAAGCGCTGTTTGTCAGGCAACCACCAGAGGCCGATGTGGGCGACGAGGCCGTGCCAAAGCGCGAGGCGCTGCCAGGCGTATTTGGGCTGATTCCAGCTTGGGCCAAAGATGACAAGTTCGCCCGCCGGACCTACAACGCGCGCAGCGAGACCGCTGCCACCTTACCCAGCTTTCGCGATGCCTGGCGCAGGGGGCAAAAGTGCATCATCCCGGCTGATGCCATCTATGAGCCTGACTGGCGCTCGGGCAAGGCCCACCCCACACGCATTCAACGCAGCGATGGCGAACCCATGGGTCTGGCGGGGCTGTGGAGTAACTGGAAGTCGCCTGCGGGTCAGTGGGTGCGAAGCTTCGCCATGTTGACGATTAACGCCGACCATCACAGCTTGATGCGCAATTTTCACAAACCCGGGGATGAAAAGCGCATGGTGGTGATCTTGCCCGAAGCGGCCTACGACGATTGGCTGACCGCACCCGCGGGCCAGTCATTGAATTTCATGCGGCAATACCCCGCTGAGCAATTGGTAACGAGTTTCTGAGTAGTCGCTCCTGGAAGAAGCTTTTTCAGGTACTTTCAACGTACTTTTGACGCACCCGGACATAAAAACTTTCGTTTCTGTGGATCGGTTACTGAAAGCTAGTCAAAGCACCAAACAGAGGCCTATGTAAAGATAGAAATGGACTCATTTATGACCTGGATTAGGGTTTATATTGAGCGGCCCAAAGGAGTCACCTTATGTCCAGGCAACTAGACAATCTGAAACGACTTTTCTCCAAAATGCAGTTGCGCTACGGAGACCAAGACGAACTGGTCTTACAGGTCAAACAAGAACTCCATTCGCGCGAAGGCGTCGAGTCTGGTTTTCAGCAAAGTGACAGCTTTTATCCTGACAGCATTCCGGGCAAAGCCGCGCAGCGCCGCCGGGATGTGGTGTCAAGGAACTTGCCGCGTTAGTGCCGCGTTAGCATAGGCAGATGCCATTAACAACGCCGCCAAAAAATTCAGCGTGTGTGCGGGTCGAGAACCTTCGCACCTTTATCTTGGACGTGTTGAGGGCCGAAGGACTTCCTGAAGCCGACGCGACGGTCATCGCCAAATTGATGGCAGAGGCCGACCTGCAGGGATCAGATGGGCATGGCGTCATCCGCTTGCCCATGTACGTCAAGCGTATCCGGGCGGGGGGTATGAACAAAAATCCGGTGATCCGCGTGGTGCAGGAGCGAGCCGCCATGGCGGTCGTGGATGGAGACAACGGCATGGGACATTTGGTGGTTTCCCGTGCGGTCGAGATCGCCATCGACAAGGCGCGCCAGTGCGGTGTCGCCTGGGTCAGCACGCGCCACAGCAACCATGCCGGACCAGCATCGCTCTATTCCCGCAAAGCCCTTGATCATGACATGCTGGGTTTGTATTTTGCGGTAGGCAATGCCAACCACTTGCCTCCTTGGGGCGGCATGGACATGCTGCTGTCGACCAATCCCATTTCAGCGGCAATTCCTGCCGGAAAAGAGCCCCCGGTGGTGCTGGACATGGCGACCACCGTAGCCGCTTATGGCAAGGTCAAGGCCAAAGCCAAACGTGGCGAACAAATGCCGGAGGGCTGGATGATTGATCGCCAGGGCAAGCCTTTGCTGGACCCGACCCGCGCCAGCGAGGGATTTTTGCTTCCAATCGGCGAACACAAGGGCTATGGGCTGGCCCTGGTGGTGGGCTTGTTGGCCGGGACGTTGGGGGGTGCTGCCATGGGCCGCGAAGTGGTTGATTTCAATCAGGACAACGTGACGGTCACCAATACCGGGCAGGCGATTTTGGTTTTGGACCTCAAGGCGTTTGGTGACCCAGAACTGTTCAAGCAAGCGGTGGATCGCCTGGTCATTGATATTCGGAACAGCGAACGCCTCCCCGGGGTTGAGCGCATTTGGCTGCCTGGCGAACAAAGCCATGCGCGTCGCGCGCATTACGAACGCTCGGGCATTCCTATAGCGGCTGCTTTGCTGACGGAATTGCATGAGTTGGCGCAAGAGACGGGGGTTGCGCCTTTGATCGCACAACGGGACACCTGAGCGCGCTGTAGCCGCTCATTCCTGCTTCCGAGTTTCTACACGTCAGCGCTTTTGGTATTGCGTTGCGCCAAACAAAATGTCGCGCTCTTTGTCGCCGGTGATCGGGCGTCGCAAATCCGCCAGGACCTTCACGCCGCGCTGAACCGCAGGTCGTGAGGCAACCCCGTCAAACCATTTTTTCAGATGCGGATAATCCGCCCAATCGATGCCATGGTTTTCCCAGTTTCTCAGCCAGGGGAAGATCGCGATATCTGCGATGGTGTATTGGTTACAGGCGATGAACTTGCTGCGGGCCAACTGCTTGTTCATGACGCCGTAGAGCCGCTTGGTTTCATTGGTATAGCGGTTCACCGCGTACTCAATTTTTTCGGGCGCGTATTGCCGAAAATGGTGGGTCTGACCGATCATTGGACCCACGCCGCCCATTTGAAACATCAGCCACTGCAAAACCTGGTATTTGAGCCTGTCGGTTTTGGGCAAAAACTTTCCAGTTTTTGCTGCCAGATACAACAAAATAGCGCCTGATTCAAACAACGCCAGAGGCTTGCCGTCAGGACCGTCCGGGTCCACCAGGGCCGGAATCTTGTTGTTGGGACTGATCGCCAAAAACTCTGGTTTGAACTGATCGCCAGTGCCGATGTTGATGGGAATAGCCTCCCAATCGCGACCCTGACGAAAGCCGCATTCTTCCAGCATGACGTGGACTTTGTGTCCGTTGGGAGTGGACCACGAATAAACTTTAATCACGGGAGTGTCCTTGAATCAGCAGATGCTTGGCCAGTTCAAGC
Organism: Polaromonas sp.; assembly: GCA_031360565.1. Lineage (GTDB taxonomy): Bacteria > Pseudomonadota > Gammaproteobacteria > Burkholderiales > Burkholderiaceae_C > Polaromonas. The sequence goes on along the minus strand of JANMBW010000428.1, from coordinate 4,401 downwards.
TTGGCCAATGACGCGCGATGCACTTCGTCGGGGCCGTCGGCCAGGCGCAGGGTGCGTTGGTGAGCGTAAGCGTAGGCCAGCGGAAAGTCATCCGACACGCCGCCGCCGCCGTGAGCCTGAATCGCCCAGTCAATGATCTGGCAGGCCATGTTGGGAGCCACTACCTTGATCATGGCGATGTCGGCCTTGGCTACCTTGTTGCCAACCGTGTCCATCATGAAGGCCGCCCGCAAGGTAAGCAGGCGTGCCTGTTCAATCATGCAGCGGGAATCGGCAATGCGCTCGTGCCAAACCGACTGCTGCGCCACGGGCTTGCCAAAAGCCACACGTGAGTTGAGGCGTTTGCACATGAGTTCGAGGGCACGCTCGGCGCTTCCGATACTGCGCATGCAGTGGTGAATGCGTCCCGGGCCGAGCCGACCCTGAGCGATTTCAAAACCGCGCCCTTCGCCCAATAGCAAGTTGCTGGCGGGGACCCGCACATTGGTCAGGCGCACTTCCATATGGCCATGCGGTGCATCGTCGTAACCAAACACGCTGAGGGGGCGAATGACGGTGATACCGGGTGTGTTGGCCGGTACCAGAATCATCGATTGCTGTTCGTGTCGGCCAGCGTCGGGGTTGGTTTTGCCCATGATGATGTAGATTGCGCAGCGCGGATCACCGGCACCCGAGGACCACCATTTGAGACCGTTCAACACGTAGTGGTCACCATCGCGCTCGATGCGGCACTGGATATTCGTGGCATCAGACGAGGCGACTTCGGGCTCGGTCATCAAAAACGCAGAGCGAATCTCACCTCTGAGCAGCGGCTCCAGCCACTGGTCTTTGTTGGCTTCTGAGCCGTAGCGGGCGATGGTCTCCATATTGCCGGTATCGGGGGCATTGCAGTTAAATATCTCAGCCGCAAACGGCACGCGGCCCATGATCTCGCAGAGCGGCGCATATTCGAGGTTGGACAAACCCTCAGGCGCGCGCGGGGAGCGTGGCAAAAACAGATTCCACAAGCCCGCAGCACGGGCTTTGGGCTTGAGTTCTTCAATCAGTGCGCTAGGAATCCAGGCATTGCCCTTTGCGCGGTTTTCGGCAATTTCACGAAAGAATCTGCCCTCATTGGGGTAGATATGCTGATCCATGAAAGCCAGCAGACGGGTCTGAAGTTCGCTGACTTTTGGTGTGTAGTTGAAATCCATGAGGTCTCCCTGGGGTTGTTGTAATGATGTTGATCGGCAAACGGTTGAGGTAAAAAGCCTGATTCAACCCTTGCGTCCACTTTGGCTTTTGAGGGCAAAGTCCCACGCCATTTTGGCAAGCAAGGGCGCACCGGCTGCTGAGGTGACGGCCTGTGCGCTGGAAGCAGTACCCGCCTCCACACGTTTTGCGATGCCCTGCAAAATTGCTGCCATCCGAAACAGGTTGTAGGCCAAATAAAAGTCCCAGTCGGGGCGTAGCGCCTCGGGCGTTGTGATACCGGTGCGAGTGCAGTACCACTCAATGTATTCTGACTCCTCCGGAATACCCAGGCTGATCAGGTCGAGCTCGCCGATACCGCGAAAGGTACCCGGCGGAATGTGCCAGGCCATGCAGTGGTAACTGAAATCGGCCAGAGGGTGCCCCAGCGTCGACAACTCCCAGTCCAGCACGGCCAGTACTTGGGGCTCGTTCGGGTGAAAAATCAGGTTATCCATGCGGAAGTCGCCGTGCACGATGGACACCATGCTGTCATCCCGGCCACTAGCGGGAATGTTAGCGGGCAGCCACTGCATCAATTGGTCCATTTCGGGAATCGGCCTGGTAACCGAGGCAGCGTATTGTTTGCTCCAGCGGCCAATCTGTCGATCAAAGTAATTGCCGGGTCTGCCATAGTCTGCCAGCCCCCGCTCGGCGAACTTGACGCTGTGCAAGGCCGCGATCACGCGGTTCATCTCCCGGTAGATCTCGCGCCGCTCTGCAGCACGCATGTCGGGCAGCGATTGGTCCCACAGGACTCGTCCTGCAACAAACTCCATCACATAAAAGGCCCGGCCAATAACCGACTCGTCCTGACACAGGCAGTGCATGGTGGCTACAGGCACGTCGGTGTTCTGAAGGCTCTGCATGACTTTGAATTCGCGCTCGACCGCATGCGCCGACGGCAGCAGTTTGGCAACGGGCCCCGGCTTGGCTCGCATCACATAGGCCCGGTTCGGTGTGATCAGTTTGTAGGTCGGATTCGATTGGCCGCCCTTGAATAATTCAACCTTCATGGGACCAGCAAAACCCGGTAGGTGTGCTGCAAGGTAATCCGCAAGCGCCTGCTCGTCAAACTGGTGCTGATCGGTCACGGCTCGGGTACCGACAAAATGGTCGAAGTTACTCATGGGCGTCTCCGTCCGGCTGAGGCCATCACATGGTTAGCGGTAATTGGGTGCACGCTTGTGTAAAAAAGCATCAATCCCTTCCCCGCCGTTGGCATGGTGCAAATTGCTGACGAAATGATCGCGCTCGCTTGACAGCTGTTGACTGAGCGTATTCGAGGCGGCCTCATTGATGAGTTCCTTGATGCTGGCTAGCGCATTGGGCGCTTTCCCGTGGAGTTGCTCGGCCAGCTTGAGCGCTCCGGCAAGAGCGGCGCCCGCTTCAGTCACCTGATTAACTAGACCCAGGGCATGCAAGCGCTGAGCTCCAATGCGTGCGCCACACATCAAAATTTCGCTGGTCAAGGCCCGTGGCAAGGCTCTGGCCAGAGCCCAACTGCCGCCTCCGTCGGGAGACAGGCCAACGCTGCTGTAGGCCATGACAAACACGGCATTTTCAGCCGCCACACACAAATCACAGGCCAGTGCCAAAGAAAAGCCAGCGCCGGCGGCGGCTCCCTCTACTGCAGCGATCACGGGCTTGGGATAGGTACGAATGCACTCTATCCAGCTGTGCAGGCCTTCTATGCTTTGGGCTTGTACATCCGGCAGCTCCTGTCGATTGGCTTGCAGGCGCTGCAAATTTCCACCGGCACAAAACACCGCACCGTCTCCGGTGATGATGACACTGCGGATTTCTGGGTTGTTCTCTGCGGCACTGAGCGCTTCAATGCCTGCCGCGTAGATTTCAGGTCCCAGCGCGTTTCTTGAATCCGGGTTGCTCAGGGTCAGCACAAGGGTCTGACCATCGCTGGTGCTCAGAAGGGCGCCGGACATCAGTATCTGTCCTGCTGCCCGACGAGCGCTCGGCAGCTTGAGGGGTAGGAAGAACGTGGGCGGGCCATGCTAGCTTTCCTCGTGCATGAGGCTCAGGCCGATAGCGCCCCGGCGACGCAGCCAGGGAGAAGGGCGGTATCGCTGATCGCCATAAACGGTCTGCATATTAAACAACACCTCCAGAATGTTTGTCGGGCCGTAGCGATCGCCCATGGCCAGGGGGCCCAGGGGATAGCCGAGGCCCAAGGTCACGGCTATCTCCAGATCCTTGGGACTGCAGATGCCCTGCTGGCACATATCGCTGGCGATGTTGACAATCGTGGCCACTACGCGCTGCGTGACAAATCCACCGCTGTCACGAATGATGCTGACAGGCTTTCCATCCCGTGAAAACAAGCAATGGGCGGCGTCGCGCATGTCGGTTCGGGTTGCCGGATTGGTGGCCAGCACGCGTCGTCGGGTGGTCGTGTCGTCAATCAGCATGTCGATACCCAGCGTCCGGGTCGGATCCAGCCGCTCCACCACGGCCACCGTTGTGGTGTCGAAACCCAGCGGCGCCACCAGTATCAAGGCAAGCGGCGAGGCAGAAGCGCCCGTTTCAATTTTTGCGCCAAGCGTCTTGAGGAGTTGAAGCAATTCAGCGCGACGAGAGGCTTTCGGCGAGACCCAAACGGGCGGCATCTCAGTTACTTGCGGGGCTGGTGCCTCGACCGTGGTCTGCATGACCCCCTTGGTGTAGCGGTAAAAACCTTCACCGGTTTTACGCCCGAGCAGGCCACCCGCCAGGCGCTGGGCCGTGATCACGCTAGGTCGATACCGGGCTTCTTCGTAATACTGGTGGTACACCGATTCCATGACGGGGTGAGATACGTCCAGAGCGGTCAAATCCATCAATTCAAACGGCCCGAGTTTGAAGCCGACCTGGTCCCGCAAAATGCGGTCTACGGTAGCAAAATCAGCAATGCCTTCACTGACAATTCGCAGCGCTTCGGTACCATATCCGCGCCCCGCGTGGTTGACAATAAAGCCGGGGGTATCCTGTGCCATCACTGGCGTGTGGCCCATCTGGCGCGCATAGTTGCACAGCTGATTGCAGATCGCCACATCGGTTTTGAGTCCGGCTATGACTTCCACCACCTTCATCAGCGGTACCGGGTTAAAAAAATGATACCCCGCGAACCGACCAGGATGCTGCAAGCGCGCAGCAATCGCAGTGACCGAGAGCGAC
>JANMBW010000419.1:0-16889 GCA_031360565.1 Polaromonas sp. | reverse complement strand
ACCCAGGGCACTGGCTGGCGCGATGCCGGCAAAGCTGTCGGTCAGCATGCGCCCGAGAACGGCGGCCGGATTGGCAAACGAGGTGCTGGCCGTGAACCAGTAGGCGGCGCCAATGTAGCAGGCCACCAGCGCCGAGGCCTTGTGCGGCGGTGCGCGCAGCACGACCAGAATCAGCCCAGCGGTAGCAACGGTTTCAGCGATCCACTGGCCCCAGCCGCTGAACTGACCCGCTGCGTTCCAGCCGCCGCGCAAGTTGTGGCTGACCTGCAGCAGGTTCAGGTCGAACATGGCATGCGCTGCCCAGGCGCCAGCGACTGCACCCAGCAGTTGAAACACTATGAAAAGCATAGCGTTTTGCACCCATTTATCAGGGGCTGACGAGCTTTTTGACCATAAAACAAGAGTGACGAGAGGGTTAAAGTGCGCGCCGCTGACCGGGCCGAGGATTTCAATCAGCACATACAGCGCAAACACCGTCACCAGCGTATTGGCCAGCAGGGCAATACCGTTGTTGCCACCGCTCAAGGCTTCGGCCATGATGCCGGAGCCGATCACCGCGCACAGCAGGGCAGCGGTGCCGACAAACTCGCTCAACAGCTGACACGGTAAATCCTGTTGCGCTGAGTCTTTCGCATCACTCATGATGTCGAAAGATCGCGTGCCGACTTTTCCAGCATCAAGCGTTGCACACTTGCTAGGGGCAGATTGATCAACAGGTCAAGACGGCGGTACATGTCGTGCAGCGTATGTCGGAAAGCCGCAAGCTTTTGTTCGTCGGTGCCGTGGACAGCAGAAGGGTCCGAATACGCCCAGTGCGCGGTGGCAGGATGCCCCGGCCAGACCGGGCAGACCTCACCGGCCGCATCGTCGCAAACCGTGATCACCAGATCCATGTGGGGTGCGTCGGCAGTGGCAAATTCATCCCAGTTTTTGCTGCGCAGGCCCACGGTGGAAATGCCGGCTGTCTCCAGGGTTTTCAAAGCCATCGGGCTGGGCTGCTGGTTCTCGCGCGGATTGCTGCCCGCCGAATAGGCTTTGAAGCGCCCCTTGCCCAGGCTGTTCAAAATCGCCTCGGCCAGGATGCTGCGGGCAGAGTTGTGGGTGCATAAAAAAAGCACGTTGATGGGTTGGGTGATGGGTTCGGGCATGGTTTGAAAGACTGAAAGGGATGGTCAGCAGCCGGAGCGGGTTGCCTCGCAGGTCAGATCTCGGGTTTCACAGGTCTCGCCCTGGCAGCAGTGTTCAGTCAGGTAGGCGAGCAGCGCGTTCATGTGTTCAAAACTGGCGCGGTAAATCAGGTTGCGACCACGGGCCTCGCTGCTGACCAAGCCGGAATGGGTCAGTTCCTTCAAGTGAAAGGACAAGGCGCTGGGCGCCACACCCAGCTTTTCAGTCATGACGCCGGGCGTCAGCCCGGCTGGACCGGCAACTACCAGCGCCTTGAAAGCACGCAGGCGCTGGGCTTGGGCCAATGCAGCCAGTGCTTTCACTGCGGCGGCCTCGTTGGGCAAAGTCTCTGTAACGGGCGCATTTCTTGACAGCATCAAACTCATCATTCAAATATATTTGAATGATTGAAATAAAGCAAGACGGTTGCGGTGATCTGACTGCCAGTGTGGATTGACACCAATTTGTCACGGTTTCGTCGCAGGCATGTCACACGTGGTCTTTAGGCTACGGAATCTCATCAAACCGCATTCCCACATCCCCACGGAGCTCGCATACATGTCAGAAAAGACCATCCCCTCTCTTGCTGTGTCCATTGATCCCGATGATCTGGACAACAACACCAGCGGTAATCCCAGCATCCATGATGTGCTGGCCGCACGCCTTCACCGCCGGCACGTGTTGGGGGGTGGCATTGGCGCCATGACCCTGGCTGGCTTCGGCACAATGAGTTTGGCGGCTTGCGGGGGTGGCGGTAGTGCCGTCGCCGCCACGCCCGCGCCAGTTGCTCTGGGTTTTACTGCTGTGAACAAGGGCAAGATGGACCGCGTCACGGTGCCTGCAGGCTACACCGCCACCGTGATTTTCGCCACCGGCGACCCGATCGATCCAAGCGTACCGGATTACCTGAACAACGGCACGCAAGACAATTTTGCCCGCCGCTCGGGCGACCACCACGACGGCATGCACTTCTTCGGCCTGAGCGCGTCGGGCATACCTGCCGCCAGCAGCAACGACCGCGCCCTGCTGGTCATGAACCACGAGAACATCGCCGGCACGGTGCAGTTCATGCATCCGGCGGGCCAGACCAACGCCGCCACCACCAGTGGTCCGCGCCCCGAGGCCGAGGCGATCAAGGAAATCGAAGCCCACGGCGTGTCCATCATTGAATTGGGCAAAGCCGACAACAAGTTTTCTTACGTCAAGTCCTCCCCTTTCAACCGCCGCATCACCGCGGCTACGCTGATGGACATCGCCGGTCCAGCACGCGGATCGGTGTTCACCAAAACTCTTTTTTCTCCGGCAGGCACACAAACTCGCGGCACCATCAACAACTGCGGCAACGGCTACACACCATGGGGTACCTACCTGACCGCCGAAGAAAACTGGGCCGGTTACTTTTCGCGTGCAAACGACACTGCCGTGCGCACCCAGAAGGACCAGTCCGCCCTGCTACGCAACGGCATGGGTACGCTCGCCAATCCTGTTCGTAGCGGGAACAACCGCTGGAGTACCGTGGTGCCCTCTGACGTCACCAGCACAGCATTTAGCCGCTGGGACATTACCGCCGACGCTACCAAACCCGCAGACGGCACCGGGGACTTCCGCAATGCACACAACACCTTCGGCTTCATTGTTGAGATTGACCCCTACAACCCGAGCTCAGTTCCGGTCAAGCGCAGCGCGCTGGGCCGCCGTGCCAACGAAGGTGCCTGGCCCAGCCTGGCTGTCGTCGGCAGCCCGCTCGCCTTTTACATGGGCTGCGATTCACGCGGCGAGTACATCTACAAGTTTGTCTCCAAAAAACTGTGGGTGGCAGCAGACGCCAACCGGGCCGACCGCCTGAACGTCGGCGCCGAGTACATGGACGAAGGCACGATTTACGCGGCCCGCTTCAACGCCAATGGCACTGGCACCTGGGTCAAGCTGGACCTGAGCAACCCAGACGTCGCCGCTGGCGTCCCGGTGAGCGCCCAGAACCCCGCTGGTTACACCTTCGACAGCCTGGCGGACATCTGTGTGAACACCCGCCTGGCCGCTGACGCTGCCAAAGCCACCCGTATGGACCGTCCGGAGTGGACCGCCGTCAACCCGAAAAATGGCGAGATCTACATCACATTGACCGAAAACCCGGACCGGGGCAACACCACGGCCGTTTCCAACAACAATTTCCTGAACCCGGATGTCGACCCAGCCAACCCACGTTACTGGCTGGACAGCAAAGGGGTTTCGTCTCAGAACGCCACCGCTGTTGCGGCCCAACGCGGAAACGTGAACGGCCACATCATGCGCATCCGTGAAGACGCGGACAACGCCGGCGCGGTGAGCTTCAAATGGGACATCTTTCTGTTTGGCGCACAAGCCAAGGCCGACACCGGACTGGACGACGTGAACTACCAGGCCAATGTGAACCTGTCAGGCCTAAGCGACATCAATGACCTGTCCAAGCCGGACGGTTGCTGGTTCTCCCGCGCCAGCGGCATCCTGTGGATAGAAACCGACGACAACACCTACACCGATGTGACCAACGCCATGCTGCTGGCCGCGGTGCCCGGTGTGCAGGGTGACGGCGGCGTGGCCACCGTGACCGACAAGGCAGAGGGCAGTCCGAACCGCACCGTAACGGCTGATAAAACGGTTCAGACCGTGATGGGCAAAAAGATGACGGATGTGACCTTCAAGCGCTTCTTGACGGCGCCCGTTGGAGCCGAAGTGACCGGCGTGGCCGAATCACCCGACGGCAAGACTCTTTTTGTGAACATCCAGCATCCAGGCGAAAACACTTCGGCCAGCATGTTTACCGCCGGTATTTTCGAAAGCAACTGGCCCGGCAACGGTTCCGGCATTGCGGCAGCCTATGGGCCGGGTGGTGCCTCGGCCCGGCCCCGTTCGGCCACCCTGATGATCACCAAGGACGACGGCGGCATCATCGGTCTGTAACCCCTTCGAACCCGCCCAGGTCGTACGGGGCGGGCCGGCTCATTTCGGCCAGAGCACCCACAGCCGCAGAGGCTGGTTGACCTTGGCGGCCAACACACCTGCATCTGGCCCGGTACCGGCAAAGTAGTCGGCCCGTACCGCACCCACAATGGCGCTGCCGGTGTCCTGTGCAAACACCAGTTTTTGCAGTTGGGTGGCGCTGCCGCGCGAGGCCAGCCACACCGGTGTGCCGTAGGGAATGCTGCCGGGGTCCACCGCGATGGACCGGCCTGGCGTCAGCGCCACGCCCTGGGCACCCTTGGGGCCAAAGGCGGCATCGAGTTCGCTGAGCGCTTCTTCACGAAAAAACACGTAGCGCGGATTGCTCCACAGCAACTGCTGAAGCCGCTGCGGGTTTTGCGCGGCCCAGGCTTTGGTCGCCTCGGGCCAGGGGTTGATCTTGGTCACCCCTTGCTCCAGCAGCCACTGGTTTACGCTTCGGTAGGGCTGGTCATTGGTGCCGCCAAAAGCCACTCGCACCGTTCGCTGCAGCCCATTGGCCTCGGTGATGGCGAGTCGTCCCGAGCCCTGGATGTGCAGCACCAGCGCATCAATCGGGTCAGTGACCCAGGCGATTTCGCGGCCTGTCAGTGCCGCTCTAGCCTCAGGCAGGGTGTCGATTTCCTGGCGGGAATACCACGGCTTGCGGCTACCCAGCCCGGCCGGCGCGCGGTAGAGCGGCACCGTGTAGTCGCCGCCAGGTTGACGGCTGGCGCGCAACACCGGCTCGTAGTAACTGGTGAGCTGGCCGTCGCTGCTGCCCTGCAGGGACTCGACCCGGTAGGGCTGCAGCTTGGCCACCATCCAGGCCCGCCGCTCGGCTTCGCTGCCAATGCTCAGACGGCGAACATCGGCGCACAGGGGCGCGAGTCGTGGACCTGGTCGCTCGCAATTTTTCAGCCAGGCGTTCCAGGCCTCAAACAGCGGGTCTTCGTCAAAGCCTGGCAGTTCGGCCCAACGCACCGGCACCCAGCGGCTTTTGGCTTGCGCCAGAACGGGCGGGAGTCGGGCCGTACCCTCTTCGCGCTGGCCGGTACTGTCACTGGCAGGGTCGGCCGGGGGCGCACTGACCGGTACGACCGCACACGACCACAAAAAAAACGTGGCGGCGATAATCGCGCATTGTGGAGCAATTTTTTGAAGGTGCGTCATGACACTGCTGCTGCTGGAAGCACTGGGTGCCCTGGTTTTACTGCTGTTCATTGTGTGGTGGACGATGTTCTCGGGCCGCAAAAATGGTGAATTGATAACTGACCCGGACGCGCGCCAGCCGAGCCCTGGCGACTCGAATCAAGCGCCGGATGACAAATTGAGATGACGCAGCAAATTAGCCAGTTCTACCGCTGATTTGACACTCATCTTCTCAAACACGCGGGCGCGGTGAACTTCCACCGTGCGAACGCTGATCTCCAGCTGGTCCGCCACCAGTTTGTTGGGCAAGCCACCCACCACCAGACGCATGACTTCGCGCTCGCGTTCCGTCAGCCCATCTAGCCGGTCCTGCAGGCCACTGGACGCGCAATGCTGAGCCAGCGCTGCAGCGGAATGCGCCAGCGCCTGCTCGATACGGTCAACCAGCGCATTGTCTGAAAACGGCTTTTCGCAAAAATCAAATGCGCCACGTTTGACGGCCGCTACCGCAGTGGGCACGTCAGCGTGGCCGGTTAAAAAAATCACCGGCAAGGTGGGCTGCAAACCGTAGGCAATCAACTTTTCAAACATGGCCAGACCACTTAGCCCCGCCATGCGCACATCGAGCAGCACGCAGGACGGCGACTGAACCTGGAAACGACCGGAAACCCGGACATCAAAGGCTTCTGCGCTGTCAAAGCACTCACTGGGCAAGCGGCGTGAGCGCAGCAGCCAAGCGAGCGCTTCCCGAACGCTGACGTCATCGTCGACGATGTAAACCGTTGCATTCTGGATAGGTTCCATTTTGACTTTCCGAACTTACGACACAGGGACGGGTTTTGGGGTGGGAGCAACGGGCAAGGTAAAACTGAAAACCGTGCCCTGGGGAAGCGCGGGCTCGAATGCCAGAAAGCCGCCGTGTTGCTCGATCACGGTGCGGCACAAGCTCAATCCCAGTCCCATGCCCTCGACCTTGGTGGTGAAAAAAGGTGTGAACAACTGACTTTCGACATCGGGCGAGATACCTTCTCCGCCATCGGTGACGGAAAACGTGATCCAGCGGCCTGGCTCATCCGATGGCGCAAGCTGCACCCGCAAGGTCAGAATCCGGGGAAGCGAGCGGCCCAGTTGCTGCATCGCCTGCATGCCGTTTCGCGACAGGTTAAGCAGCACCTGCTCAACCATGGTCCGGTCGCACAGGACTGCCGGGCAGGCGGCATCCACCTCCAGCACCAGGGTGACCGACAGCTTGCGGGCTTGAAGCGCAACCAGCGGCATCACGGCATCCAGCAGCGCATGGGGCTCAACGGCTTCGCGCGCCTGCTCGCGCCGGCGCACAAAGTCATGGACGCTCTTGATGACTTTGCCAGCCCGCTCGGCCTGCTCGGCGATGCGGCCCATTGCCAATTGCAGGTCTTCTGAAAGATGCCCGACAGAGTCTGACGCCACACCAGGACCCGACCCAGAGGCACTGCCGGTGGACGGTGACCGGTCTGTTTCAGACTGGTATTTCAGCAGGTTGAGCGAGCCCGTGGCGTAGCTGGAAATCGCCGCCAGCGGCTGATTCAATTCGTGACTGAGCAGCGAGGCCATCTCACCGACCATGGCGAGCCGGGCGGTCGCTTGCAGTCGGTCCTGGCTGGCGCGGGAAAGCTCTTCCACCCGCCGCTGCTCGCTGACATCCAGAATGGCGCTCATCCAGCCGGTGTGCTTGCCGACCGCATTGATCAGCGGCGCCTCCATGATGAGCACCGGAAACCTCGTGCCGTCGGGACGCATGAAAACCGACTCGTGCCCCTCCCTGGGCAACATGTTGCCCGCCAGGCGGATGGCTTGCCGTTGCTGATAGGTCGCCGCCAGTTCAGGCGGCCAATAGGGTGGCGGAAAGCTCTGATGCAGCAGTTCCTTGGCCGCGATGCCGACCATCTGACAAAACGCCGGGTTCACATAGGTGATGCGGCCCGACAGATCGCGGGCCCGCAAACCGGTCAGGACCGAATCTTCCATGGCTTTGCGAAACGCCAGCGCCTCACCCAGATCGTGCTCGACCTTCAGCCGCCGCCGCATGTCTCGCGCCAGCAACCATAAAACGGCCAGCAGAGCCAGCGACATCGCGGTCACCAGCGCTGTCAGCACATTGGGGAAAAAGGCCGGTCGTCCCTGGCGGCTTTCCAGTTTGAGCACCAGGGTATTGCCAGGAAGATCGAGCAATTGCTGCGCGATGTAGGTTCGGCTGCCTTGAGACGGTTCGCCGTGCAGAGCCAGGCGGGTGCCGTCGGCCTCGGTGAAAGCCAGGCTTTGACCGCGCGCCAGTTCTTTGCCGACCAGCTCCGCCAGGATATCGTGCAGGGAGTAAGTGGCAACCAAATAGCCCGGCGGTCTGCCCGCCAGCGAGAGGGGCAGACACATGTCCAGTACCTCCAATCCCAGCCCATCGGCTTGCGGCGCGAAATAACTGCTTGAATAGGCCGCGCCACTGACGCGCCGAGCCGTGGTACACGCCAGGCCGACATCGGCCTGGGCATTGATGCGGCCCAGCCGTTCAAAGACGGCGCTACGGTAGGGCGTGTCTGCCGCAGCCAGGACTTCGATTGACGCGCTGCGCCACTCCAGCCGCAAGATTTCACGGCGCTCACGCAGCAGTGTGGCCGCTGCCAGAGGCCAGGCCTCTGGGCTTCGCTCGTTAGGCCGAATCGCCTGAATGCTCTGGATGTTCCGGGCCAGACCGGCGCGGATGTCGGTCAGGGTTTCCGCGGCGTCGCGATCGAGCCGGCTTTGCACCTGACTGGCTTCATAACGGCCAGCCAGCCAGACCAGCGTCGCCAGCAAGGCCAGGACCAGGGTCAGCAGCAAAATCCAGAGTGCTGAGCGCCGGATAGCGACTTTCCACCGAGCCCAGGTCGCGGCAAAGCGGGGACTTCCGGCGGAAGATACGAACTTCACAATACACCGTGGTTTAGCGCCGGCAAACGGAGGCGCTCGGCGCTCAGGCGGTCCATGCGAACCTCGCCGACCACGACGCCAGCTCCTTCATCGCGATGCGCCAGAATCTGCCCCCAGGGGTCCACCAGCATGCTGTGACCCCAGGTCTGGCGCGCATTGTCATGGGCGCCACCCTGCGCCGCCGCCAGCACGTAGGCCAGATTTTCAATCGCTCGCGCTCGCAGCAGGATCTCCCAATGGTCACGCCCGGTGGTGAAGGTGAACGCGCTCGGCACCAGCAGCAGATCGGCTTTCAGCAAGCGGTACAGCTCCGGGAAACGCAGGTCATAGCAAATGCTCAAGCCAACCCGATAGGTGTTGCCATCAACCGATGGCAGATCAAACGTCACGGGCTGGGTGCCAGGCTGCAGCACCCGCGATTCATCGTAGCGCTCCTGCCCGTTGTCGAAGCGAAACAGATGCATCTTGTCGTAGCGAGCGACGCACTGACCGACGGGATCGTAAACCAGCGAACTGTTGTAGACCCGCTCCGGCCGATCAGATGCCAGCGGCAGGGTTCCGCCGACAATCCACAGATTGAAGTCTTGCGCACACTGGCTCAAAAATCCCTGAAGCAGTCCCTGTCCTGCCGGTTCTGCAAGCTGTAATTTATCGGTATCCCGGCGGCCCAGCAGGCAAAAATATTCGGGCAATACCGCCAGTTCCGCGCCCTGCGTTGCGGCTTCGGCGAGCAGTTGCCGGGCGGCATCGAGGTTGACCGAAACCTTGGTCGACGAGACCATCTGGATAGCGGCGACCTTCAAGGTTTGCGCTCCACCTTGGTGATTTTTGGATCAGCCCAGCTGCCATCAATCTGAAACTCCTGGGTGTTGGCCTGAATCAGCGGGCGACGCAGAAAAAACTGCGCCAGAAAACTGCCCAATCCAATCGCTGGATTGATCACGGTAGCGATCAGGGATGCGGTTCCGGCGTTGATCTCGGGCACCACCACCACCTTGATGTCCTGGGTTTCCTTGGCGATATCGGCGCTGCCTTCCATCAGCACGGCCGCATTGACGCCTTTCATCTGCAGATTGTTGGTCGCTGCGAGTCCCTGGTTGATGGTGACGTCGCCGCGAACAAAATCGAATGCAAAGCCGTCTGAAAAAACATCGCGAAAATCCAGCGTCAGCCGGCGCGGCAACGACTGCAGGCTCAACACACCCAGCAGTTTGGCAATACCCGGATCGGCCTTGAGAAACTGTCCGGCTTCAATGTTCACATTGAATTGCCCACTCATGCTGGGGTAGTCCAGGCTCAAGGGTGAACCCAGCCAGGCCACCTGCCCCTCCATTTTTCCCTTACCGCGGCGGATCAGGTCATTCATGCCAAAGCGCTTGAGCAGTTCGCCGGAATCGGCGATGTCAAGTTTGAAATTCATCACGGTACGCCGGCGGTCCACGCCGCCGCGCGGGCCGCGCGAGGTCGCAGCGGGAACACCTGGCAGCGACTGTGCATTGACAGCCACCCAGTTCCCGGTGGCTGTCAACACCGCCTCCGGCATGTACACGTTGAACTTGTTGAGTCGCCACTCGCGCACCCCCCCCTCACGCGCCACGGCCTGGGCTCCACGGTTGACCGCGTCGATTTCTACCCGGCCAAGTTTTTTTCCACGCAGTTCCAGATCGTCCACAACAATATCGAGCGCCGGAATATTGGCAGGTTGTTCGTCGAGTATGGATTCCACCTCGTTGGCGGTGCTGGTTCCGAGACTCAAGCGAGCCAGCCGGGCATACACCCGACCGGCACCTACCCCACTGGGTTGGCGAATCTCAAAATACCCATTGAGTTCGGTAGCGTCCATGTTGGCGCGCCAGTTCAATCCGTCGCGCGATCCACCGACCACCACGTTGTTGAGCTTGCGCCCTCCGTACAACAACTCACCGGCGCGGATGGCCAGTTGGGTGGGTAAATAATCCAGCGTGGCTGCCGACAAGGCGCTGCGGCTGCCAGGGGTCACTGAGGGCGCAGAAGCTGTGGTGGCAGGGGGGCTGAGCCCGCTGCCCGCCGCGCTGGAAAGCACTTTGTCCCAGGCATCGAGGTCCACCCGGGCCAGAGCGATGTTGGCCACCACGCCGCTGCTGGGCATGGGCACCGACTCGCCAGGTTCCAGACCTACGCCTATCGTCCCCCTGACCACGCGGGCCTCTGGCCCACTGACATCGCGGACAAAAATCACCGATGCCAGACGCCCGATCGACAGCGTCAATTGATCCTGCAGTTTTTGCCCCGGCGCCATCGAATCGCGCAGCAGCGTGTTTTCAAAGCGAAAGGGCAGAGCGGTTTCAGCACTTTTACTCAAAGGTGCGGGAAGGTTGAGCGCCATGCCTTCTAGGTTGCTGCTGACCACCACATCGACCGCACTGCGTCGGAAGCCCAGACTGGCGGTATAAGCCGCGCCGCCGCTGGCGTATTGCCCCATCCGGGCGACAAAGCCAAGTTCCCGCGCCTGTCGCAAGCCCTCGGCCGTCAAGTTGCCTTGGGCCTTGAACACCACTGTCGGCTCACTCTCACCCGCTGCCGGCGTGGACCGGGACACAGGGCGCATCCCGCCGTCAAAACGCATCTCACCGCCCAACACTCGCGCCTGACCGGCGGACACATTAAACCCGGATTCAGTGAAGGTGGCGACGCCTTTGAGCTGCGCCAATACCGGCGATACGGGCGTGAACTTGACATCGTTTCCGCTCAGTGACACCGTCCCTTTGACCCGGGTTTTTTCGATGGCATGGAGCGGCAAGTCCAGCTGTAAACCATATTCACCGGACCCGCTGGCAACTGTCTTGGCAAGCGCCAGGCTCGTCATCCCACTCAAGGGCGATGTGTTGACAAACGCCACGGCATCAGCCAGGGGTCCCTTGATTCTGGCAGTGAGGTCCAGTGTGGCGGAGCGCAGCAGATCAGGGATTCGTGCATCGACTTTCACCACCTGCAGTGCTGGCAGGCCAGCTACTTTGGCGCTGGCACCGGTGACTTCCATTGCGGCGCGGTTAAAGACCAAGTCTCCCCGCAAGTCTGTCAATGCGGGCCAGGGCAGGGCATCCTTGGGCTGTAGCAGCCGGGGTACATACACCAGCTGACCATTCTTGACTTTCGCCGCCACCCTGAATTCGCCTTTGCCAGGATCAGAAAAGGGGATGTCATCAACCGGCCCCTTGACCTTGAATTTCACCTCTGACAGGTCGCCTTGTACCACCGCATCGCGAACATAGTGCCGCACCTCACCCGGCAACACGAGGGGCAAATAGCGGTGGACTTTGCCAGCGCTTCCTCGGCTCAAGGTGCCCTGCAAATCGAGCACACCCAGTGAGCCGGTTTCAACGGCCGCCCCGCCAGACGATCGAAGTGGCGCGCGGTCGCCCGATTGCCAACTGCCCTGCGCACTGCCTTCGGCGTCCGGGTTGGAAAACTTGATGTTGCGCAGCTGCAGCTCGGTCTTTCCACCGGCCAATTTCCATTGTGCGTCCAGCGAAAGCTGGTCAAACGGCAGACGTGGCTCTTCAAACACACCGGGCAAATCGAGCGCACCACGCGCCATTTTGACCACCGCACTGCCGCCGGCCTGCGTCAGATCGAAATCCACCGTCGCGCCGCTGATGCCGGGTCGACCCGGCAACTCCCGCATGTCACCTGGAGCGCCTCCGCTGCGTGCCACGACACGGCCGGGCAGGGGGGCCAGTTCGAGTCCAGTAACCCGGCCCTTGGCTGTCAGGCCCGTGGGTGCATCGGCCGGCCCCTGCCACCGCGCATCCACTGTCTCCATCAGGCCTTTGGGGGCGTAAGAGGTGATCAGGGCGTGTGTCGCGCTCCCCAGCGGAAGGCGGTTGGCGATTTTGGCGAGCGTCGCCAAATCCAGCTTGTCTGCCTTGAGCTCGTTTTTCTGCCCTGCTGGACTGTCTATCTCGACATGCACCAGCGAGAAATTACCGCCGGGCCAGGCAATTCCATCAGGGGTATTGAAACGCAAGTCTTGCGACTTGATCTCGAATCCGTTGGTGAGCTTGCGGCCAGCGAGTCGCCCTGACACGTGGGCCAGCGCCAACGGTTCGAGCGCCTTTCCCCACTGCGTGTCCACCCCCACAAGCGCCACGTCAAAAGTTCCTGCTGCCAGCTGCGCCCGGTCCACATCAACCCAGGCCCGAAGGCCGCCCTGACCCGCCCGGAGGTCCATACCCAGCTGATCGGTGCTGACGTACTGCTTGATCTGGGACACGTCAACCCGACTGAACTCTGCGTACAACTGGCCCGACCAATCGCGCCACTGGCCAGCGTCCACCGACAACAAAGGCTGCTTGAACAGGCCACGCAGGCTAAAACGTTCGCCCCATTCGCCGGAGGGTGTGGCGTCCAGACGCAGCGCATGGCTGCGACGACCGTTACGCAGGATCATGTCGACCTGCCCCAAAGACAGCAGCGGCGCGCGGCGCAGCTCGTCGGTCCAACGTATCGAGCCGCCCTGGATGGCAAATTCTTTCTGGGAAAAAAACCAGTTGACGATGGCGTTGTTATCGCCCCGGCTTTGTGACACGTCCAGCCCACCCACATACACCTTGGCATCGCTGGTGCGGCGAATGTCCAGCACCGGCTGGTCGATCACAAGTTGTTCAAAGCCCAGGCCCCACAGCGAAGCCGGGGACAAGGCAGCGGTGACACGCGGCAGACGCAAAGCCTCACGGCCCTGCGCGTCCAGCAGCACCACATCGCGCAACTCGAAAGACGGAATCAGACCTTCGGTCTGGGCCGATACGTGCCCCACCCGGACCCGCACACCCAGCGCCTGACTGGCCTGCGCTTCGAGAAACGGGCGAAACTCGCTGATTCGCGGCACAATCCAGCCGTGGAGGACTCCCCAGCTTGCGACAAACAAGACCCAACTTATCAGCGCCAGCCAAAGCAAAAGGCTGGCAATGGCCGCGACCCAACGGACGCGTTGCGATGCTGGAGTCGGCGCAGTCGGCGAAGGGGAAAGCGTTTGGTCCATCGGCATGAGAATTATGACCGTCACTGCCGGTGTCCGTTCCGTGACCGGTCATGAAGTTTTGTGAACCTGTGTGATGACCGCTAGCCGCCACATTCAGGGAACAGCGCAACTGCCGCCCCCGCCAGCGCCAGCCGATTCGGGCTACTCGCGTTTTGTCCAGCGCATTCGCCGGCGCTACCCCAGCCAATTGCTGCTGTTGCCCCCCGGCGTGCCGACGCGCCTGGCGATGGAGGCGACGCTGGCGTCGCTGCTGGACACGGGCCTGACGGTTGGGGAAGCGCTGCGGGTGCTGCGTCAGGTCGTGATGGAGCGATTGGTGGTGCTGGACTGCGACGGCGACGCCGCTGGCCAGGCCGAACTGAAGGTCATCACCAGGACCATGACCGATCTGGCAGAGCTGGCGCTGGACGTCGCTGCCCGGGCATCGCAGAAAGTGCTGGACGATATACACGGCCCACCGTGCGCACCCGGCATGCCGGGAGAAGCCTTCCAACGCGCTCAGATGTGGATCGTCGGCATGGGCAAACTGGGCGCCCGCGAACTCAATGTCTCCAGCGACATTGACCTGATTTATGTCTATGACCATGACGGTGAGACGACAGGCCGAGCCGACGGCCGGGGACGGATTTCCAATCACGAATATTTTGCGTTGCAGGTCAAGGCGATCTACGGTCTGATTGGCGAGACCACCGAGCATGGCTTTGTGTTTCGAGTCGACCTGGCCTTGCGGCCGCACGGCAATTCGGGGCCGGCGGCGGTATCCTTGAATGCGCTGGAAGACTATCTTCAGTCGCAAGGCCGGGAGTGGGAGCGTTTCGCCTGGCTCAAGAGCCGGGTGGTGGCGCCGCGCGAATGCATCCAGAACGCATCGGCGCTGTCCCTGCGCGCGGTGGTCTTGCCCTTTGTGTTCCGGCGCTATCTGGACTACCCGGTTTTCGACGCGCTGCGCATTTTGCACCGACAAATTCGCGAACATGCCGCCAGACGCTGTGCGGGCCACCCCGAACGCGCCAACGATGTGAAGGTGTCGCGCGGTGGCATTCGCGAAATCGAGTTCACCGTGCAATTGCTGCAGGTGGTGCGCGGCGGGCAATTTCCGGAGCTCAGGACCCGGTCCACCTGTGATGCGCTGACCCGGCTAGCCCATGCCGGCCTAATGCCGCCCGAGACCGCCGAGGCGCTAGCCCGGGCCTACGTTTTCTTGCGCCGGCTAGAGCACCGCATTCAGTATCTGGACGATCAGCAGACCCATGTTTTACCGACCCGCGACGACGATCTGGGCTGGATTGCGACAACGCTGGGCTACCAGGATTGCTGCCGCTTTCTTGCCGATCTGGATGCGCACCGCGAACTGGTCGCCGGAGAATTCGACCGACTGCTGGGCGGCAGCCGCGATTGCAAGGGTTGTAGCAAGAATGCCGCTGCGGTGCTTCCACAACTCGACGAGCTGCTGGCGCACCTTTCAGACAAGTGGCCAACCGAGTTTCGCGCGCGTCTGGCCCTATGGCGGCAGCATCCGAAAGTGTTGGCACTACGGGATGAGTCGCGCGCGCGCCTGACCCTGCTGGTTCAGCGCACGGCGCAGTGGCTCAGCGAAGGCACGGTCACCGAAGCTGCGGCCCTGCGCATCATCGACTGGATAGAACCCCTGCTGCGGCGCGAGAACTACCTGGCTTTGTTGCTGGAGCGACCCGCCGTCCATGTCCGGTTGCTGCGCCTGTTGGGGGCCGCCAAGTGGCCAGCACGCTATTTGCTGCGCCATCCGGGTGTGATTGACGAGCTCGCCAGCGATGCCATGCTGCATGAGCGCTTCGACCGGGCTGCCTTCACGGACGAATTGCAGCAACGGCTAGCGTCCTTGCATCGCACCGGAGAAGACGATGACGAAACCTGCCTGAACCTGCTGCGTCGGGCCCACCACGCGGAAGTTTTTCGTACGCTGGCGCGCGATGTCGAAGGCATGCTCACCGTCGAACAGGTGGCCGACGACCTCAGCGCACTGGCTGAAACCATGCTGGCCGTGACCACCGACTGGTGCTGGCAGCGCCTGAAAGGCAAACACCGCGCCACGCCCCAGTTCGCCATCATTGCCTATGGCAAGCTGGGCGGCAAGGAATTGGGCTATGGCAGCGACCTGGACCTGGTGTTTGTGTATGAAGACGCGCATGAACAGGCCGCGGAGATTTATGCCGCGTTGGTGCGCAAGCTGATCAACTGGCTGACCGTGAAAACCGGCGAAGGCGATCTGTTTGAAATCGACACCGCCCTGCGCCCCAACGGAAACTCTGGCCTGCTGGTCACCAGCTTTGAAGCCTATACCCGCTACCAGCAGCAGCGCGGCAGCAACACCGCCTGGACCTGGGAGCACCAGGCGATCACGCGGGCACGATGTATTTTGGGGGATCTGAATCCGGCTACCGGCCAATCGCCCGGCGCTGCCTCGCTCCGCGAGCGCTTTGATCAGGTCCGAACCCGCGTCATTTCTGCGCCACGCGACAGCGCCCTGCTGCGCCATGAAATCATGGCCATGCGCAACAAGGTGCGTACTGGACGTCCGGTCAAGGGCGACCGTTTTGATGTCAAACACAGCGCCGGCGGAATGGTCGATGCCGAATTTGCAGTGCAGTTTCTGGTGCTGTCTCACGCACAGCAGTTCCCCGAACTGGCCCACAACACCGGCAACATCGCCCTGCTCCAATGCGCCGAGCGTGTCGGATTGTTGCCGCCAGGCGTGGGCGAGGACGCCGCCAATGCCTACCGCGAGCTCAGACGGGTGCAGCACCGCGCCCGCCTAAATGAAGAACCAACGCAGGTCAGCGCTTCAGAACTTCTGTCTGAACGGGCAGCGATCCAATCCTTGTGGGCCAGCGTTTTTGAGGCCACAGTCAATATTGACGCCAGCAGTCGTCTTCAAGCGGGGGAACAACCAAGCGTCACCAAGAAAATCAGCCCGCCATGAGCGACGCGAGCCTCCAGCAACGATGGACCTCTGGTGGGGCCACCGCGCGCCAGGCCGCTTGGGTTGTTGGCCTGGCCACTGGGATTGTGCTGGGAGGCTGTTCGGTAGGGGTACCCCCCGCTACGGTTTCAACTGACGCCCCGCCGCGGTGGTATGCGGCTTTGCCCGCTGGCGCTGCGAGGGACAGCCTGCCGCACCAGGGCAGTCTGCAGCAGCTGTCGCAATGGTGGCAGCAGCAAAACGATCCTTTGCTGGTGGAATTGATTGAGGCCGCCCAGGCCGTGAGCCCGACGGTGATCACGGCGCGTTCCAATCTGGAGCAAGCCCGGGCTGCGCGGACGGCCTCCGAGTCAGCTTTGCTGCCCAAGCTGGATGCAGCGGCCAATCTCAGTCGCAGCCTGACCGGACCGATCAACCGGACCATCATTACCCCCGTGACCACGCTGGGTCAGGTCGGCCTGCAAACCAGTTGGGAGCTCGACCTGTTTGGCCCAAACCGCGCTGGCCTGCAAGCCAACCAGGAGCGGCTGCTGGGCAGCCAAGCGCTGTGGCACGAGGCCCGCGTGTCCGTCGCGGCGGAGGTGGCCAACCAGTATTACAGTGCCCGCTCCTGTGACAAGCAACTGCGGGTGTTACGCGCCGACAGCCTCTCGCGCGCAGAGACCGCCCGCCTGACCGCGCTGCTGACCC
>JANMBW010000418.1:0-2536 GCA_031360565.1 Polaromonas sp. | reverse complement strand
GTTTGCGGTAGCGATAGGCCACCGACGTACTCCAGTCGGGTGCGCTCAGGGGTTGCGGCAACACCGACTCGATTCGCGTGACCAGGGATTCCACGCGCACCATCAGGCGCTCAAAGTGCTCATTCATGCTGCGCAGCTTCTAATCAATTGTTCAATTAAGTTGGATCAACTGCGGTAATCCGCATTGATCTTGACGTAGTCATAAGACAAATCGCAGGTCCAGACGGTCTCCGCAGCAGTCCCTCGACCCAGCACAACGCGCACCGCGATTTCACTTTGCTTCATCACGCGCTGACCCTCGGCCTCCACGTAATCAGGGTGCCGGCCACCGTTCTTGGCGACCAGAACATCGTCGAGGTACAAATCGATTTTGGTTTGGTCCAGGTCCTCGATGCCGGCATAACCGACTGCAGCCAAAATACGCCCCAGATTGGGGTCGCTGGCAAAAAATGCTGTTTTAACCAGCGGTGAATGGGCAATGGCGTAGGCGACCTTGCGGCATTCTTCACCGGTTTGTCCACCTTCGACCCGGACGGTGATGAACTTGGTGGCACCCTCCCCGTCGCGCACGATAGCCTGTGCGAGCTGGACTGCAATCTCCATCATTGCGGCGCGCAAGGCCCGACCATCTTCGCTGTCGAGCGAGGTAATCGGCGCGTGCCTGGCCTGGTTGCTCGCCACCAGCACGAAAGAATCGTTGGTCGAGGTATCGCCATCGACCGTGACGCGATTGAAAGAACCCTCTGCCAGTTCCCTGGCCAGCTGCGCCATCACGGCTTGCGAAACACAAGCGTCGGTCGCCATGAAGCCGAGCATGGTAGCCATGTTGGGACGAATCATGCCGGCGCCCTTGCTGATGCCGGTAATCGTCACAGCAACGCCACCGAGCCGGAGTCGGCTTGAAAAAGCCTTGGCCACGGTATCCGTCGTCATGATGGCTTCAGCGGCCCGACCCCAGTGATCTTCTTTTGCATCGGCAATAGCAGCTGGCAAGCCAGCAGCGATACGATCGTGCGGCAAGGGCTCCATGATCACACCCGTCGAGAACGGCAAAATTTGCTCCGGCGCCACATTGAGCTCACGCGCCAGCGCAATGCAGCTGGCGTGGGCCCGGGCCAAGCCGTCATCGCCGGTGCCTGCGTTGGCATTGCCGGTGTTGATCAACAAGGCCCGAATGCCGTGGCTCTGACCTGCGTTTTTAGCCAGATGCTCACGACAGATTTGCACTGGCGCAGCGCAAAATCGGTTTTGCGTGAAGACAGCGCCTACCGATGCGCCCTCATCGAGCAGCATGACTGCCAGGTCTTTACGGTTGGCTTTGCGGATGCCGGCCTCAGTGATGCCCCAGCGCACACCGGCAATCGGGTAAAGGGCTCCAGCCGGCGTGGCAACGAGATTGACAGCCATCTCATGACTCCTGAAACAATGAGGTAAGCGGACCGGTCAGCTCAACTTGCCATGGCAGAGCTTGAACTTCTTTCCCGAGCCACAGGGGCAGGGTTCATTGCGGCCAACACGCGGCATGGCGCCGGAAAGCCCACTAGACAAGCCATCGGCACGCCGGATGGAATCGCCCACCACGGTGGTTTCAATCGCGCCCGTTTCAGTCGGCGCGGTGTAGGTGACGTTGGCAATGTTCTCAGCCCGGCTTTCCATGGCTTCGGCTGCCTGATCGAGCTGCTCGCCCGACTGGATTTTCACGGTCATCAGCACTTTGGTGACTTCGTTTTTGACGCTGTCGAGCAGCTGCCCGAACAACTCAAACGCTTCACGTTTGTACTCCTGCTTGGGTTGCTTTTGTGCATAGCCGCGCAGGTGAATGCCCTGGCGAAGATAGTCCAGCGCGCTGAGGTGTTCACGCCAGTGGGTGTCTATGCTTTGCAGCAACACGATCCGCTCGAACTGCAGAAAATTGTCTTCTCCGATCTGTTCCACCTTGGCAGCAAACGCTGCATTCGCAGCGCTGATGACCATTTCCAGCACGTCTTCGTCGGTGATGGCGGCAGCATTTTCAAGCTGGCTTTTAAGCGACACATCGATTTGCCACTCGTCGCGCAAAACCCTTTCAAGGCCCGCGATATCCCATTGCTCTTCAACGCTTTCCATCGGCACATATTGCCGTGTCAGGTCAGTAAAGCAACCTTCACGCAGCGCGGCAATCTGGCCAGACAGACTGCTGGCATCCATGATGTCGTTGCGTTGCTGATAAATCACCTTGCGCTGGTCATTGGCAACGTCGTCGTATTCCAGTAGTTGCTTGCGGATATCAAAATTACGGGCTTCTACCTTGCGCTGCGCGGATTCGATGCTGCGCGTGACGATGCCGGCTTCAATGGCTTCGCCATCGGGCATCTTGAGCCGCTCCATGATGGCCTTGACCCGATCGCCGGCGAAAATACGCATCAGTGGATCGTCCAGGCTCAGGTAAAAACGCGATGAACCGTTGTCGCCCTGGCGTCCCGAACGACCGCGAAGCTGGTTGTCGATCCGGCGTGATTCATGCCGCTCGGTGGCAATGATGCGCAAGCCGCCCAAG
>JANMBW010000415.1:0-2236 GCA_031360565.1 Polaromonas sp. | reverse complement strand
CGCAAACCATCAAAATGAATGCCATCACCGAATGGTCGGCCTTGCCGGCCACCGAAATGTTTTTGCGTGACAACAAGGACGACAGCGATTTTTCAGCCTTCATGTCAATCTGGTTTTTTGAAGAACAAAAGCATTCACTGGTGCTGATGGAATACCTCAAACGTTTCCGCCCCGATCTGGCACCGACCGAACAGGAACTGCATGAAGTGCGTTTCGAGTTTGAGCCTGCCCCGGCGCTGGAAACCCTGATGCTCCACTTCTGCGGTGAAATTCGGCTCAACCACTGGTACCGCCGCGCCAGCGAATGGCACACCGAGCCGGTCATCAAGCAGATTTACACCCAGTTGAGCCAGGACGAAGCACGACATGGCGGTGCTTACCTGCGCTACATGAAGCGCGCCATCAATAATTTTGGCAACGATGCGCGGGCGGCCTTCACCAAGGTGGGGGTACTGATGGCCAGCGCCCGCCGTACCGCGCAAGCACTGCACCCGACCAACCTGCATGTCAACAAAACCCTGTTCCCGCGCGACACGATTCAGTCTCGCCTGCCCAACCCCGAGTGGCTGGAACACTGGCTCGATACCCAGATCAAGTTTGACGCGGTGTGGGAAGGCAAAGTAGTCGAGCGCATCTTGCACAACATGAGCCTGCTGATGAACCAGAGCTTTAAAACCGTGCAGGAACTCAACCGCTACCGCAAGGAACTGGGCCGCGAGATCGCGGGCAGTATCGCTCCCGACGCCAAAGTCCAGGCGGTGTGAACTCGCCGGCTTTCCTGGCAAAAATTGTCTCGCGCGACGAGGCCGTCCGCTGCGTCGCCCAGTTGCCCAGACCGGTGGTCTTCACCAATGGTGTCTTTGATGTGCTGCACCGCGGCCACGCCACCTACCTTGCGCGGGCGCGAGCGCTGGGCGGCAGTCTGGTGCTGGCTCTCAATACCGATGCGTCGGTCCGGCGCCTTGGAAAAGGCGCCGGCAGGCCGCTCAACAACGAGCAGGACCGGGCGGTTCTTCTGGCAGCCCTGGAATCCGTCAGCCTGGTCACATGGTTTGATGAAGACACCCCGACGGCTCTGATTGCCGCGCTTAAACCCGACATTCTCGTCAAAGGCGGTGATTACGACATGAGCCAACTACCCGAGACACGAGTGGTGGAAGCCTATGGGGGTCGCGCAGTCGCGATGGACTTCGTCGACGGCTACTCCACCACGGCCTTGGTTAAAAAAATCCGGGACACGCCTGCCTGAGCCGCTGGCTCAAACTGCTTTGGCAACCAGCACCGAGTTGGAGCCACCAAAGGCAAAAGAGTTGGACATCACTGCGCGCAATCCATTCACCTCACGCGCCTGCAGGGGCAGGTAATCCAGGTCGCAGCGTGGATCGGGGCTTTCGAGAAAAGCAGTGGGCGGCAATTGCCCGGATCTCAACGCCATCACGCTGACCAGGAATTCCATCGCGCCAGCTGCGCCCATCGCGTGACCATGGAGCGCCTTGGTTGAGCTGACGGGCAGCCGGTCTGATTGGCTTCCAAAGGCCAATCTGATGGCCTGGGTTTCCACCACATCGCCGATCTCAGTGGCCGTGCCATGCGCGTTGAGGTAGCCGATGGCGTCGGCATTGAGGCCCGCGTCTAGCAGGCTAAGCCTCATGGCCTCAGCCTGGCCCTTGGCCTCGGGCTGTGTCAGGTGATGGGCGTCTGTGGTGGAGGCGTAGCCAGCCACTTCAGCCAAAATGGAGGCACCACGGCGACGGGCGCTGTCCCAGTCTTCCAGCACCAGCATTGCCGAGCCTTCCGAAAGAACCAGCCCGGACCGGTCTTTGGAAAATGGCCGGCACGACGCCTGCGGCCCATCGGCATGGGGTCTGGCAAGTGTTTGCATGGCTTGCCAGGCCTTGAAGGTGCCGCGATTGAGCAGCGCGTCCGAACCGCCCACCAGCATCGCGTCGGCATAACCATGTCGGATCTGGCGAAAAGCATCGCCAATTGCATTCGCCGAAGAGGCACACGCGTTAGAGACCGTGCTGCTGGGCCCCTTCAGCCCAAATTCCATTGAAAGGTGAGCTGCAGTCGCATTGTTCATGGACAGCACGACTGTCATCGGTCGCAGTCGCGCGACCTTTTGCTCCAGCAGCGCCGAGTAGGCAGCGTCAGTAGAGCCGGAGCCACCACTGCCGGTGCCGACGGCCACGCCAAAACGTTCGCGCTTCGGGCCACCCGAAAAGGACGGATCATC
>JANMBW010000383.1:0-2011 GCA_031360565.1 Polaromonas sp. | reverse complement strand
CAGACCTCCCGTTTTGTCATTGATTTGTCCCGGCCGCGAGTCATGGGGATCGTCAACGTCACGCCTGATTCCTTTTCAGATGGCGGTAAGTTCTTCGGTTCTGGACCAAATGAGGCGAGAGCGCTTCGACACTGCGAGCAGTTGCTCCAGGACGGCGCCGACATGCTGGATATCGGTGGTGAATCCAGCCGCCCCGGCGCCGTGCCCTTATCCTTGGAGGAAGAACTGGCTCGGGTACTTCCGGTAGTGCGCCATGCGGTTCAGTTAGGGGTGGCGGTATCGGTCGACACCTATAAGCCGCAGGTCATGCAGGCTGTGCTGGATTTAGGAGCCGACATCATCAACGACATCTGGGCGCTTCGGCAACCGGGCGCTCTGGACATGGTGGCGCAGCATCCGGCCTGCGGTGTGTGCTTGATGCACATGCACCGGGAGCCGCAAACCATGCAGGCTGAAACCATGCAGGGCGACGCTGTGACCCAGGTGCTGGCCTTTTTAAAGGAACGTGCCATGGCCCTTGAGGTAAGGGGTGTCGATCGCTCGCGGATGGTGCTGGACCCAGGAATCGGTTTTGGAAAAACAGTCCCGCAAAACTTTTCCCTGCTGGCGCGGCAGGGGCAATTGCTAGAAGCCGGTTACCCGCTGCTGGCTGGGTGGTCACGTAAGTCTTCGTTGGCGGCAGTCGGTAGTGCCGATCAAGCTCTGAGCATGGCCGATCGCCTGGTACCCAGCGTGGCCGCTGCGCTGCTGGCTGTGGAGCGGGGTGCGCGCATCGTGCGCGTCCATGATGTGCGCGAGACGGTGCAGGCGCTCGGTGTATGGACAGCGGCGCAGCAGACAAGCTAGCAGGCGAACTAACCGCTGACGCTGGTGACGCCTCTAAAATGCGTGTCACTCACAAAATAAAAAGCCTTTCAGGGAGCTCACCATGACCAGAAAGTACTTCGGCACGGACGGCATTCGCGGTACGGTGGGACAGCCGCCCATCACGCCAGACTTTGTGTTGCGCCTGGCTCACGCGGTGGGCCGTGTACTGAAACGCTCCGAGGACCGCCCAACGGTGCTGATTGGCAAGGACACGCGTATCTCCGGCTACATGCTGGAAAGCGCGCTGGAGTCTGGCTTCAATTCAGCGGGGGTTGATGTGGTGCTTTTGGGCCCCTTACCCACGCCCGGTGTGGCCTACCTGACTCGGGCGCAGCGCGCCAGTTTGGGCGTGGTCATCAGTGCCAGCCACAACGCCTATGCTGACAACGGCATCAAATTCTTCAGCGCGCAGGGCCGCAAGTTGGATGATGACTGGGAGCGCGACGTGGAGGCGGCATTGATGGAATTGCCAGTCTGGGCAGATTCCGCCAATTTGGGCAAATCCCGCCGGCTGGACGACGCGGCGGGACGCTATATCGAGTTTTGCAAAAGCACCTTTGCCAACGATTTGACGCTCAAGGGGCTCAAGATCGTGGTGGACGGTGCACACGGGGCGGCTTACCAGATTGCGCCCAAGGTGTTCCACGAGTTGGGCGCTGAAGTCATCGCAATCGGCTGCTCCCCGGACGGCATGAACATCAATGACGGCGTGGGTGCGGCCCACACCGAGGCCTTGATTGAGGCGGTCACGCTGCATCAGGCCGACTACGGCATCGCACTCGATGGCGATGCCGACCGGCTGCAACTGGTGGATGCCCAAGGCCGACTGTTTAACGGTGATGAGGTGCTGTACTTGATGGTCAACGAGCGCCTAGCACGCGGCGAAACCGTCCCTGGCGCGGTCGGTACGCTGATGACCAATATGGCGGTTGAAGTGGCCCTCAAGAGCAAGGGGGTCGAGTTTGTGCGCGCAAAAGTTGGTGACCGGTATGTGCTCGAGGAGCTTGAAAAGCGCGGCTGGTTGCTGGGCGGTGAAGGTTCAGGTCATTTGCTGGCGCTGGACAAACACACCACCGGTGATGGACTTATTAGCGCGTTGCAGGTGCTGCAGGCCTGCGTGCGCAGCGGCAAAACCATAGCTCAG
>JANMBW010000358.1:0-1742 GCA_031360565.1 Polaromonas sp. | reverse complement strand
AGTCTGGAATAAGCTCATGCCTGAGCGATCAAGCCGCTGCCGGTTCTGCAGCGGCTTTTTTTATGCGGCGGTCTGGCGTTCGGCTTGGCTTTTGACACGCGCCACGGCGTCTGCCACATCGGTCGCCTGCAGGCCATACATCTCGGCAAACTCTGCTATCGGTCGGCCGCTGGCTTGAAACGCCCTGACCAGCGCTTCACGTTTGGCGGCCTGCACACGCAATTCGGCCAGTGCATCGTCGAGCAAGGCATTGGTCGCCTCGTCCTGCACACGCACCCGCTCAGCGTAGGCCTCATGGCTCAGGCCTGTAGCCTCGACGGCCTGCATCAGGCGCAACCGCAATTTGGGCCTCAGGTCTTCTTGACTGCGGGCCTGGCGCCGCCTGAACAGTTCCACCAAAGCGTGGTGCACATGTTCGGGTGCAACCGGCTCCACTGGTTTGCCGTCCAGATCATGACGAGCATGACCTGCCGCCACGCATTCAAGATACCGGGTTGAGCGGGCGTGCTGTGCCATCGCCAGCTTGAGCTCGTCCTTTTTGAACTTGTCCGGGTGGCGCGCCAGCAGCTCCTGAAAAACGCCAAGCTTGAGGGGCAGGAATTGCGCCCCAAACAACTTGGGATACAGCTCGAACAGGCGCTCCAGCAGCGGGTTGACAGCGCGACCTTGTTGCGGTGGCCGAGGCCCTCGGGGCGATTTGCCAATAACTGATCTTGCGGGGGCTGGCGTCGGGGGTACTGTGTCGGTCATGGTGTCCATTCAGGCGGTAAGGGGAAGCGGCGTCGACTGTGGCCGAAAATCGGTCACGCCACTCAAGGCCGAGGCTTCAGTGACGAGGCTGCGCGCGACTGCTTCGGCGACTTCAATGCCGTCCACGCCTGCCGACAAAATTCCGCCGGCGTAACTGGCGCCTTCACCGGCGGGATAAAGGCCGCGCACATTGAGGCTTTGAAAATCGTCGCCACGGGTGATTTTGACCGGTGACGAGGTGCGCGTCTCCACGCCAGTCAATACCGCGTCATGCATGTCAAAGCCGCGTATCTTTTTGCCGAATACCGGAATCGCATCACGCATGGCGGTGATCGCGTAGGCGGGCAGGGCAGTTGCCAGATCGGTCATCCGTACGCCTGGCTTGTAAGAAGGCTCAACGCTGCCCAATTGGGTGGAAGGTCGTCCTGCTAGAAAGTCACCGACCAGCTGCCCAGGGGCTTCGTAGTTGCTGCCGCCCAGCGTGTAGGCATGGGACTCGAGTTGGCGCTGAAACGCGATGCCCGAGAGCGGTCCACCGGGGTAGTCTGCAGGGGAAATGCCCACGACGATGCCCGCGTTGGCGTTACGCTCGTTGCGCGAATACTGGCTCATGCCATTGGTGACCACACGGCCTGCTTCGGACGTGGCGGCCACCACCGTGCCGCCGGGGCACATGCAAAAGCTGTAGACCGACCTTCCATTCATCGCGTGGTGCACCAGCTTGTAGTCAGCCGCGCCCAGCAGCGGGTGGCCGGCGTGCCGGCCCAGGCGGGCCCGGTCGATCACGCCCTGCGGATGTTCGATGCGAAAGCCGATGGAAAACGGCTTGGCCTCCAGGTACACGCCGCGCTCATGCAGCATGTGGAACGTGTCGCGCGCACTGTGTCCCACCGCCAGCACCACATGCCGCGTCGCAATGTGCTCACCGTTCGCCAGCACCACCCCCTGCACCTGCCCATCGTCAATTGCGATATCACTGACGCGGCTGTGAA
>JANMBW010000485.1:0-1763 GCA_031360565.1 Polaromonas sp. | reverse complement strand
CCTTTGTTGGCTTGCTGGGAACGGTCTGGGGCATCTACCACGCGCTCATCAGCATTTCGTCAAGCGGTCAAATGAGCATTGACAAGCTGTCCGGCCCGGTTGGCGAAGCCCTGATCATGACCGCTGCAGGACTCGCAGTGGCGATTCCGGCTGTGCTGGCCTACAACATTTTTGGCCGCTACATCAACCGCATCGAGGCCTATCTGGAAGGCTTTGCACGCGATCTGAGAGAGTTGCTCGCCAGGGGCTCGGCAGCATGAGTTTTGGCCGGCTCGAGCGAACCCGAGGCTCGCGGCCCATGAGCGAGATCAATGTCACGCCGCTGGTTGACGTCATGCTGGTGTTACTGGTGATATTTATCCTGACCGCACCACTGCTGACCTCTTCGATCAAGCTCGATTTGCCCAAAGCAGACGCTCCCAAGGCTGCCTCAACGCCAACCTTTGTGACCCTGGTGGTCGACCGCAGCGGGCAGGTATTTGTGGACGAGAAGCCGATGGCTCTTGACGCTCTGCGCAGCAGGCTGACACAAATTGCCGCGCTGAACCCGGAGACCGAGGTGCAGCTGCGGGCTGATGAAACTGTCGCCTACGGCAAGGTCGTCGAAGTCATGGGCTTGGCTCAAACTGCTGGGCTGAGCCGCATCGGCTTTGTGGCGGAACCTGTCAGCAAGCGCTGAACTGCGGCTGAAGCTTGCGGTCTGACCGGAAGTCCTGCCACGTCGGCAGCGCCTAAAATCCAGCCTGACCCGCAGTCCTGGCTGCCTGCTTGTTTCACCATTTCCTTCCATGCACGATAAATACGACCCCCAGGGCATTGAGCGCCACGCGCAGACCCGCTGGACCGCTGACAACGCCTACCGCGTCGAAAGCCACGACAGCGCCAACAAGCCCAAGGGCAAGTATTACGCCTGTTCCATGCTGCCCTACCCCAGCGGTAAGCTGCACATGGGTCATGTCCGCAACTACACCATTAACGACATGCTGGCGCGTTACCTGCGCATGAAGGGCTACAACGTGCTGATGCCGATGGGCTGGGACGCCTTTGGTTTGCCGGCGGAAAACGCCGCTATGAAAAACGGCGTACCGCCCGCCCAGTGGACTTTCGACAACATCGCCTACATGAAGCAGCAGATGCAGGCGCTCGGCCTGGCCATCGACTGGAGCCGCGAGGTGGCCACCTGCGAGCCGAGCTACTACAAGTGGAACCAGTGGCTGTTTTTGAAGATGCTGGAAAAAGGCATTGCCTACCGCAAGACCCAGGTCGTGAACTGGGACCCGGTCGACCAGACCGTACTGGCCAACGAGCAGGTGATTGACGGCAAGGGCTGGCGCACCGGCGCGGTGGTCGAAAAGCGTGAGATCCCGGGCTATTACCTGAAGATTACCGACTACGCCGGCGAATTGCTAGGCAGCGTGAAAGACGGACTGCCGGGCTGGCCCGAGCGCGTCAAGCTGATGCAGGAAAACTGGATCGGCAAAAGCGAAGGCGTGCGCTTTGCCTTCACGCACGACATTCAGGACGCCTCCGGCAAGCTGATCGGTGATGGCAGGATGTACGTCTTCACCACCCGCGCCGACACCATCATGGGCGTGACCTTCTGCGCCGTGGCGCCCGAGCATCCGCTGGCGCTGCATGCAGCGACGACGAACCAAAAGCTCGCGGCCTTCATCGACGAATGCAAATCGGGCGGCACGACCGAAGCCGAACTGGCCACGCAAGAAAAGAAAGGCCAGCCGAGCGGCCTGTTCGTCACCCATCCG
>JANMBW010000351.1:0-1941 GCA_031360565.1 Polaromonas sp. | reverse complement strand
ACCCGCGGCAGTGATCAAGGTGCCCGTCAGCATGGGCATGGCTGTGACTTCATAGGCAAAGGTGGCTGCCCGCACCCTGTCGTAGCCCTCTTCCATCTTGCGCACCATCATCTCTACCGCAATGATGGCGTCGTCCACCAGCAGCCCGAGCGCGATGATCAGCGAGCCGAGCGAAATTTTGTGCAGGCCGATTCCAAAATAAAGCATCGCCAGAAACGTGACGCCAAGCACCAGGGG
Organism: Polaromonas sp.; assembly: GCA_031360565.1. Lineage (GTDB taxonomy): Bacteria > Pseudomonadota > Gammaproteobacteria > Burkholderiales > Burkholderiaceae_C > Polaromonas. The sequence goes on along the minus strand of JANMBW010000351.1, from coordinate 1,704 downwards.
AATCGTGATTCCCACGACCAGGCCTGGCCGAATGTCGATGTAATAACGCCGCCACCAGGGTAGTGGGGATGGGCCGGAATGGTGTCGCGGGTGAAAGCCCAGGCTGATGAAGCTGACCGCCAGCACAATCACCACGGCCTCAATCAAGACGCTGACAAACTCGTTGACCGATCGGGCCACAGCCGTCGGCTGATCCTGAATTTGTACCAGCGTGATGCCCGCCGGCAAGGTTTTCTTGATGCGGGCCGACAGCAGCTTGAGCGATTTTCCAAGTGCAATGATGTCGCCACCTTTGCTCATGGCCAGACCGATGGCCAGCACTTCCTTACCCTGGTGCCGCACCTTCACAGCCGGCGGATCGACGAAATCTCGCTTGATTTTTGCGATGTCGCCGAGCCGGAATTGATTGCCCGAACTTCCCCGAATTGGCATGGCTGCGAGTTGCTCAACCGCCTCAAACTGTCCGGCTACCCGCACCTGAACCACGTCCAGCGGTGTCTGTACCGCGCCTGCAGACTCCACCGCATTTTGCTGGCCCAACTGGGCCAGAACTTGGGTGAAGTCCAGCCCCAGTTGTGCCAGGCGCTTTTGCGAGATTTCGATGTACAGCTTCTCGTCCTGCACGCCAAACAGCTCGACCTTGGAAACATCCGGCACCCGTAGCAGCTGCTGGCGCACATCGTCTGCAAAGGTCTTGACTTCAGCGGCGTTAAAGCCGTCAGCCTCCAGGGCATAGATCACACCGTACACGTCGCCAAACTCGTCGTTGAAAAAAGGTCCCTGAATGCCACCTGGAAGGCTGCCCCGCATGTCGCCAATTTTCTTGCGGACGCTGTACCAGATGTTGGGCACCTCCGCCGCGCGCGATGAATCCTTGACCTGAAAAATAATCTGGGATTCGCCCGGTTTGGAGTAGCTGCGGATTTTGTCGGCGTAAGGCACCTCCTGCAGCGTGCGCTCCAGCTTGTCGGTGACTTGCTCTGCAACCTGCTGCGCGGTAGCACCCGGCCAATAGGTCCGGACCACCATGGCGCGAAAGGTAAACGGCGGGTCTTCGTCCTGTCCGAGCTGAAAATACGACGCAAACCCCAGTATCAGCAGCACGACCATCAAATACCGCGTCAGCGCCGGGTGCTCCAGTGCCCATCTGGACAGGTTAAAACCTGCAGGGTTTGAACTCTGCGGCATAACGGCCCTACTTTGCGGTGGCAGCCGATGCGGCAAGCCGGACCGATGCGGCGTTGCTTGCTACTGGATTAATAGCAGTCTGCGCAGTATTTACGCTTCCTGGGCCCGCTTTTTCCTGATAAATGGTGACCTTTTGCCCAGGCGACAGGACATGTACACCAGCGCTCACCACCAGCATGCCCGGTTGCAGTCCAGCTGCGACGACCGCCTCGTTGCCGTCTGCAGTGGCAATCTGAACCGTCTGGGATTGAACCGTCATGCTGACCTTGTCCAGTATCCAGACAGCGGTGGTCTGACCCGATTGCCACAGCGCACTGGTGGGTAATTTGATGACCGGCAGCCCCTGGGTGCCCGAACCACCCAGACCCTGGGGAATCACCGATGCCGTGGCACCCAGCGGCAGCGCTACACCGGCCGCCAAGGCCACCTTCACAGGGTAGGTTCGCGTGGCCGGATCGGCGCTTGCCGCGACCTCACGAACCCGGGCCCCGAGCGGAGTCTCCTGCGCCCAGCCGC
>JANMBW010000337.1:0-4928 GCA_031360565.1 Polaromonas sp. | reverse complement strand
ACCGCTGATTCGGTCTGCACATAACGCAGCTCTTCAATTTTTCCCTCAAGCTCGGCAATCGGATGCTCAAAGTCGAGGAAAGTCTTTTTGGCCATGGGTTGCTCCTGAAAGCGGCTTCCAGAGTCTTGTTGAACTCAATGGACTTCAATACTCCACTGGAACCGGATCCAGTGAACGCCAAATATACCAAGTTGCCACACTGCAGTAGGGCGCCCAGGCAGCAGCCACCTCCCGCGCATCGCTGCGGCTGACTGCTTCACCTGAAAAATAATTGTGACTGATGCCATTGATCAAGCCGACATCGTCCAATGGCAACACATTGGGACGCATCAGGTAAAAAATTAAGAACATCTCGGCGGTCCAGCGACCAATGCCGCGAATTGCAATCAACTCGGCAATGATGGCTTCGTCCTCCATCGCTGCCCAGTCCTTCACATGCACCGTGCCGGCGTCAAAATGGATTGACAAATCCACCAGATACTCGACTTTTCGGGCGCTCAAACCAGCGGCGCGCATGTCATCGACCTTGAGCTTGAGCACATTGCCCGGCGTGACCTTTCGAGGTAATGCGGCGAAGCGGTGCCAGACCGCCTGCGCGGCCTTCACTGAAATTTGCTGGCCCACAATGCTGCGCGCGAGCGTGCTGAAAGCGTCACCACGGGACTGCAGGCAGGCGTCCCCAAAGCGGGGAATCAGGCGCTTCATCACCCGGTCCTTTTTGACCAGATGTTTGCAGGCCTCGGCCCAATACTCTGGAACCGTTTCGGCAGGCCCGGGAACCTCAGCCAGCTCGACGCTGGCAGGACCAGTCTTTACTATCTTTTTCATAGCTAGATGTGTACGTATTGACTGGGCTGTCCGCCAAAATAGCCTAAAAACATCATGATTGGACCTCCCAGGTCGTGCCCTGCGGTGAGTCTTTCAGCACAATGCCTTTGCCGAGCAATTCATGGCGAATGCGATCCGCCCCGGCAAAATCCTTTGCCCGCTTGGCATCCGCTCTCTCGGCAATGCGTTGCTTGATGGTCGCGTCATCCAGGCCAGCGCCAGCCTGCAGGTAACTGACCGGCTCGCCCTGCAGCAAACCGATGCAGGCACCCAGACTTTTGAGCAAACCAGCCAGCTCGCTGGAACGGGTTTTATTGACCTCTGTGGCCAGGTCAAACAGCACGGCCACTGCTTCAGGCGTGCCAAAGTCTTCGTCCATGGCTGCCTTGAATCGGGCGGCATGGGGCTGCTCCCAGTCCACGGCCACCCTCGCAGGCGCGACCAAGCTGAGCGCGGTGTAGAGACGTTTGAGCGACGCCCTGGCATCGTCCAGATGGGCATCACTGTAGTTCAATGGGCTGCGGTAATGCGCCCGGATGATGAAAAAACGCACCGTCTCGGCGTCGTATTTCTTCAGGATTTCGCGAATGGTGAAAAAATTGCCAAGCGACTTGGACATTTTTTCGTTGTCCACCCGCACGAAGCCGTTGTGCATCCAAAAACGCGCCAGCGGTTTGCCGTGCCCATGGGCGTCGACATGTGCCCCCTCCGACTGGGCAATTTCGTTTTCATGGTGCGGAAATTGCAGATCAGCCCCGCCACCATGAATATCGAATGACTCCCCCAAAAGTTCGCATGCCATAGCCGAACACTCAATGTGCCAGCCCGGTCGGCCAGGTCCGTAGTCGCTTTCCCACTGCGCATCGGCAGGCTCGTCGGCTTTGGCGCTTTTCCAGAGCACAAAATCCAGCGGGTCGTCCTTGCCATCCAGCACATCCACCCGTTCACCGGCGCGCAGTTCGTCCAGGGACTTGCCCGACAGCTTGCCGTAGCCGGCAAATTTACGGACCGCAAAATTAACGTCACCTTTGCTGGACCCGGACTGTGCCTGGTAGGCCAGACCGCGCTCTTGGAGTTTCTTAATCAGCCCCAGCATTTGCGGCACGAAGTTTGTCGCGCGAGGCTCATGAGTAGGTCGCTCTATGCCCAGCGCATCTGCATCCTGGTGCAGCGCATCGACCATGCGATCCGTCAGCGCGCGCAAGGTTTCGCCGTTTTCAACCGCACGCTTGATAATTTTGTCGTCGATATCCGTCACGTTTCGGACGTAGGTCACTTGCAAACCGCTCACCTTGAGCCATCGCTGCGCCACATCGAAAGCAACCATGGCGCGGGCATGACCCAGATGGCAGTAGTCATAAACCGTCATGCCACAGACATACATACGGACCTGGCCGGCAATGCGAGGCGAAAACGCTTCGACCGCCCGCGACAGCGTGTTGTAAATCCGGAGGCTCATCGGTGGTCTGGGTGCGTCACGAGGCGTGATCGGGTCACAAAGTCAGAAAGATCACAGGATGCGCTGAAAAACAGGCAGAAGGACGCAGGCAAAACGTGGATCAAGGAGGGCTCAAGAGTGATTTGGCCGGACCACAGAACTTGCCCGATGCCAGTTTTCAAATCATACCCCTCAGCTACAATCTGCCAGTATATCCAGCCCGCTTCGTCGCCTAAAAGCTTTAGAAATTGTCGAGGTCATATGTCTCAGTCAGCATCTTATTCCCGCCAGTCCTTGCCCGCCGTTTCTCTGGCCGGTTTTCCGCAAGCCATGCTGCGGCTGCTATTTGTGGCCGCTGCGCTGGTGGCAGGAACGGCTCAAGCCGATGACTATTCCGATGTCAACGGACTGGTGCGGGCAGGCAAACTCAACGAAGCACTGGCCAAGACCGACCAGTATCTGGCCGGCAAGCCGCAGGATCCTCAAATGCGTTTTCTCAAGGGCGTGATTCAGACTGAATCAGGCAAGCCTGCTGACGCGATCGCGACTTTTACACAAATCACACAAGATTATCCTGAGCTCCCCGAGCCCTATAACAATTTGGCGGTGCTGTATGCGGGCCAGAGCCAGTTCGACAAGGCCAGGGCCGCACTCGAAATGGCGATTCGGACCAACCCCAGCTACGCCACAGCCCATGAAAACCTCGGCGATGTCTACGCCAAACTGGCCAGCCAGGCTTACAGCAAGGCCCTGCAACTCGACAACGGTAACACCGGGGTCCAGCCCAAACTGGCTTTGATCCGCACCCTGTTTGCGCCCGATACGCGGAGCCAGAAACCCGCCGCAAGCGCCCAGCCGTCGGGTGCTGCCGCAACTGCTCCAGCCAAACCTGCCGTGGTGGCTGCAGCACCCGCCGTGTCGCCGGCAACACCTGCCGCACCCAAGGCAGCGCCGGTAGCTCCCGCTTCAGCAGCGGGTGCGGAAAAGGAAGTCGAAAGCGCAGTGCGCGCATGGGCTGCCGCCTGGTCGGGCAAGGACGTCGGCGGCTACCTGGGCAGCTACGGCAAAGATTTTTCCACTCCTGGTAACCAGGCTCGCAAGGCCTGGGAAGACGATCGACGTGCGCGTATCGTAGGCAAGTCCCGTATCAGCGTCACCATCGACAACCTGGCTATCTCCGTGAATGGCGACAAAGCCAGCGCCCGCTTCAAGCAAGGTTACAGCGCGGATTCGCTGAATATTTCCAGCCGCAAAACACTGCAGTTGGCAAAGGCCGGTGACCGCTGGCTGATCGTCAAGGAATCCACGGGCAGTTGATGGCTGACGGTTTGACCTGCAGGCGCTGGCAGCGTCTGCCTTGCGCTATGAGCGGCGAACGTTCTTGCTGTTTTTTTTGCGTGATTGACACATGAGACGGGCTCCTGCCTTCATTGTTTTGATTGTGCTGGCTCTGGGCCTGATGGCACCAGCTGCCCACGCCAGTGCCAAGAAAAACAAGCGCAAAAAGCCGGCCGAACACACCGCTGCAACCAAGCGAAAAGCGATTGCGCCAAGCCGCGACGGTCAAGCCGAAGCACGGCTGATTGAAATATACAAGCTGATAGGTCAGGCCAAAGTACGTGAAGCCCTGCCACGGGCCGAAAGCCTGGTGCGCGAGCATCCCAATTTCCAGTTGGCCCAACTGGTCTATGGCGATTTGCTGGCGGCGCAGTCGCGTCCGGTACGTGCGCTTGGGGATGTACCCGACACGGCAGCCAAAGCCGCCGCGCCGCTGCTCGCCGAATTGCGTGAAGAATCCAAATTGCGCCTACAGGCACTGCGCGAACGTCCTGCCGCCGGCACGGTTCCGTCTCAGTTTATGGCTCTGTCTGCTGCCAACAAGCATGCCATTGCAGTGGACACGTCTCGCTCGAGGTTGTACCTGTTTGAAAATGGCACGACCGGTATGAAGCTGGTGGCTGACTACTACATCTCGGTCGGCAAATCAGGCATCGAAAAGCAGGCTGAAGGCGATTTTCGGACGCCGCTGGGGATCTATTTCATCACCAGCAACCTCAACCCCAAATCATTAAAAGACTTTTACGGCTCCGGCGCGCTGCCGGTCAACTATCCCAACCAGCTGGACGTCAAACGCGGCAAGACCGGCGGCGGCATTTGGCTGCACGGCACGCCTCCCGCACAGTTCTCGCGCGCGCCGCTGTCGACAGACGGCTGCGTGGTGATGGCGAACCCGGACCTGGAACGCATTATCAAAACGGTCGAGATTCGCACCACACCAGTGGTCATTGCCAAAAACCTCAGGTGGATGGCGCCGCAAACCGTGCGGGCCGACGGCAAAGCCTTTGAGGATGCGCTCCACGCCTGGCATGCTGCCAAATCGAGTGGCGATGCGGCACGGCTAACCAGCTGGTACGCGCAGGACTTCACCAGCAACGGAAAAACCCTGGCCGAATGGACACCGACTTTGCAGCAGGAGATGGACAAGCTCAAAGGCCGTGAAATCCAGCTCAAGGACGTGTCTTACCTGCGCTGGACCGACACCACAGACACGATGGTGGTAACCTTTGGCGAGCTCATTCAGGGTGCCAAAACCGGCCGCACTAAGCGCCAATACTGGAGCCGCCACGGCAACCAGTGGAAAATCTTTTACGAAGGAATCATC
>JANMBW010000293.1:0-4168 GCA_031360565.1 Polaromonas sp. | reverse complement strand
GACACCCGCGAATTTTGGGGGGCCGGTAAGGCTCTGTATGACCCTGGCCTGATCCGCGTGCCCACCTTTCTGGTCCATGCAGAATGGGACGCCGACCTGCCCAGCTACATGCTGCACGCCTACTTCGCCAAACTGACTAATGTGCCCTACAAGCGCTACGTTGAGATCGGCGAAGGCACACACACCATCATCATGGAGAAAAACCGCATGCAGCTGTTTCAGGCGGTGCAGCAGTTTCTGGATGAGGACATCAGGCCGAACCAGTGAGCCTCACAGTAACGTCAATCTGACGGCGTGAAAATTCCGCCATAGATTGGCCCAAGAAAAACGCGCCCGAAGGCGCGTTTTTTTATGCGAACTCCACTGATTTACTTGGCCACCACGCGCACCATTTCCAGGCATTTGTTGGAATAGCCCCATTCGTTGTCGTACCAGGAAACGATTTTGACGAAGGTGCTGTCGAGCGCAATGCTGGCATCCGCGTCAAAAATCGAGGTGCGGGTGTCGCCGCGGAAGTCGGTCGCCACGACTTTGTCTTCGGTGTAGCCCAGAATGCCCTTGAGTGCGCCTTCGCTTTGCGCCTTCATCTCGGCGCAGATTTCGGCCATGGTGGCGGCGCTGTTCAGCTCGCAGGTCAAGTCGACCACCGACACGTCTGAAGTTGGCACGCGAAATGACATGCCGGTGAGCTTTTTGTTGAGTTCAGGGATCACCACGCCCACCGCCTTGGCCGCGCCGGTCGACGACGGAATGATGTTTTCCAGAATGCCGCGACCGCCACGCCAGTCTTTGTTGCTCGGGCCGTCCACGGTTTTTTGCGTGGCGGTGGTGGCATGCACGGTGGTCATCAGGCCGCGCTTGATGCCCCATTTATCGTTGAGCACCTTGGCCACAGGTGCCAGGCAGTTGGTGGTGCACGACGCATTGGAAATGATCGCCTGACCAGCGTAAGTCTTGTCGTTGACACCAAAGACAAACATCGGCGTGTCGTCTTTTGAAGGAGCCGAGAAGATCACTTTTTTGGCACCGGCAGCCAGGTGTTTCTCGCCCGAAGCTTTATCCAAGAACAGCCCGGTCGATTCCAGCACCACATCGGCGCCGATTTCGTTCCATTTGAGGTTGGCAGGATCGCGTTCCTGCGTCAGGCGGATTTTCTTGCCATTGACGATCAGCGTGTTGCCGTCAATCGAGACGTCGCCCTTGAAGCGGCCGTGCACCGAGTCATATTGCAGCATGTAGGCCAGGTAATCGGGCTCCAGCAGATCGTTGATGCCAACAATTTCAATGTCGGGAAAGCTCTGGACCGCTGAGCGAAATACATTGCGGCCAATACGACCAAATCCATTGATGCCTACCTTGATTGCCATGCCTGATGCTCCCGGGAAGTTAAAACTTGCGTGTGTATAAAACGGTTTTTGATTATTTGGCCAAAACCTTGCGCACGGTGTCAGCCAAGTTCTCTGGCGTGAAACCGAAATGCTTGAACAGCGCAAGTGCCGGCGCAGATTCGCCATAGGTGTCAAGACCCACCACCGCCGCGCAGCCGTATTTCCACCAGCCGTCGGTCACACCCATCTCGACCGCAATGCGTGGAATGCCTTCTGGCAGGACCTGCGTTTTATAGGCTGGCTTTTGTTTGTCGAAAGTAGTGGTACTCGGCATAGATACGACGCGTATTGCTATTTTAAATGTAGCAAGCAGTTCTTGCGCCTTCAAGGCTAGCTGTACTTCCGAACCGGTTGCAATGATGATGGCCTGGGCCTTTTTGTTCAGCCCGACTTCGGTGGGCTCGGCGAGTACGTAGGCGCCCTTGCTGATCTCACCGAGGTCGGTCTTGGGTGCGTAGGGCAAATTCTGGCGGCTCAGCAGCAGCGCTGTGGGCTTGGTCTTGTTTTGCAACGCCACGGCCCAGGCCACTGCGGTTTCGGCAGTGTCACCGGGCCGCCAGACATCAAGGTTGGGGATCAGGCGCAGGCTGGCCGCGTGCTCGACCGACTGGTGCGTCGGGCCGTCCTCGCCCAAGCCAATCGAGTCGTGCGTGAAGACATGAATCACGCGCAGTTTCATCAGCGCGGCCATGCGGATGGCGTTGCGACTGTAGTCACTGAAGGTCAAGAAGGTGCCGCCGTAGGGAATGTAGCCGCCATGCAGCGCCAAGCCGTTCATGATGGCGGCCATGCCGAACTCGCGCACGCCGTAGTTGATGTGGCGCCCGCCATTGCCCTGCCCGTCGGCGTCAAATCGCAGGTTGGGCGTGGCCTTGGTGTTGGTCAGGTTGGAGCCGGTGAGGTCAGCCGAGCCGCCCAGCATTTCGGGCAGGCCGGCGGTAAAGGCTTCCAGCGCCAGCTGCGACGCCTTGCGCGAGGCCACGGTTTCAGCCTGGGTGTGCGCGGCTATGACGGTATCGACGGCCAGCTGGGCAAAGCTTTTGGGCAAATCGCCCTGCATACGGCGCGTGAGTTCGGCGGCAAGTTCGGGAAAGGCCGCTTTGTAGGCTGCAAATTTGACATCCCAGGCCGCTTCGGCGCTCAAGCCTTTGGCCTTGGCGTCCCAGGCGTCGTAGCTTTCCTTGGGGATGTCAAATGGGGCGTGAGGCCAGTTAAGGGCCTCGCGCGTGAGCTTGATTTCTTCAGGGCCCAGCGGTTCGCCGTGGGCCTTGGCAGTGTTGGCGCGATTCGGCGAGCCTTTGCCAATGTGGGTCTTGCAGACAATAAGAGTGGGCTTGTCGCTGGTCTTTTTTGCGTCCGCGATGGCCGCCGACACGGCCTTGACGTCATGGCCATCAATCGGGCCCATGACGTTCCAGCCATAAGCGGCAAAACGCTGCGGCGTGTTGTCGATAAACCAGGGAGCCACGTTACCGTCAATCGAAATGCCGTTGTCGTCGTACAGCGCAATCAGTTTGCCCAGCTTCCAGGCACCCGCCAGCGCGCACGCTTCGTGGCTGATGCCCTCCATCAGGCAGCCGTCGCCCATGAAGACATAAGTGTGGTGATCAACGACAGTATGGCCTTCGCGGTTGAACTCTTTGGCCAGCAGTTTTTCCGCCAGTGCCATGCCGACGGCATTGGTCAGTCCCTGTCCGAGCGGGCCGGTGGTGGTTTCAACGCCGGGCGTGTAGCCCACTTCTGGGTGACCCGGCGTTTTGCTGTGCAACTGGCGAAAGTTTTTGAGCTCTTTCATCGGCAGCGCATAACCTGTCAGGTGCAGCAGCGCGTACAAAATCATCGAGCCGTGGCCGTTGCTTAAAACAAAGCGGTCGCGGTCGAACCAATTGGGGTTGTGCGGGCTGTGCTGAAGGTGCTGGCCCCACAAGGCCACCGCCATGTCGGCCATGCCCATCGGCGCCCCGGGGTGGCCGGAATTGGCCTGCTGCACGGCATCCATGGCCAGCGCGCGAATGGAGTTGGCCATGAGGGATGAAGTGGAATCGGCCAGTGCAGTCATGTGCGGGGTCCAAGGTGGAATGGGAAAGCCGGTGATTTTACGGGATGCCCTGCCTGCCTCCTGGCATGCTCGAGCCCCTCACCAGGCGCTATGGATTCCATAGCTGTCCGTGCCGACATGGCCTTAACCCGGGCCTGGTTGGGTACTAAAAAGTCATAATCACCAGAATGATCCCACCAGCGCTGATTTTGGCGGCCGGCCGCGGCGAGCGCATGCGGCCCCTGACCGACCGCACGCCCAAGCCGTTGCTGGTCGTGCGCGGAAAGCCCTTGATTGATTGGCATGTCCAAGCCTTGGTGCGCGACGGATGTCAGCGTATCGTCATCAACACGGCCTGGCTGGGAGAGCAGATTCCCAGCCATTTCGATGCGCATCCCGCGCAAAATGGGCCTGGTACGCTATCAATTTCATACTCACACGAGGGCACTGATTTTGGCGGCGCGCTGGAAACGGCGGGCGGGATTGCGCGCGCGCTACCCCTGCTGGGTGATACGTTTTGGGTGCTGGCCGGTGATGTGTTTATGCCTGGTTTTACCTTTAGCCAACCTGCGGTGGATCGTTTCTTGAGCAGCGGCCGCTTGGGACATGTGTGGCTGGTACCTAACCCGCCGCACAACCCGAAAGGCGACTTTGGAATCAGCCCCAGCGGGCTGGCGCTCAACCTGCCGGCCAATTCGGCAACGTCGCGTTGGACCTTCAGCACCGTCGGGCTGTACCGCAA
>JANMBW010000227.1:0-2937 GCA_031360565.1 Polaromonas sp. | reverse complement strand
GGCGCAACTCTTACGCCAACCTGGCAAAACTGCAGGAAAAACTGGTGCAACGGCCCAGCTTTATCGAGACCCTGCCGGCTTGAGCTAAGGGTTAAGGGCGTGAATCGGGCGAAAAATCGTGCGCCAGCCGTCTAAAAACCGACGTCATTTGCTATTGAATGCATAGCGCGCTGGTTGTAGAGGGTTATGAATTAGCCCGCACTTTGAGCCAGCGCATCAGGCCGCCCAGCCACGGCAGCTTTTCATACAGTTCCTCAGCAGCGTCCCAGTAGTCGCGGTGGAAGTTCACCCTGCCATCGGCCGCGAACCGGATGTGGGATCCGCCGCGAATGGTTTGAAGCGTGGTCTTGTCAAAGTTTTTGAAGTAAAACTCAAAATTCCAGGTCAAAAAACACTGGTCATTTTGGGCAATGCAGTCGGTCACGACAAAGCGGGGCTGCTCCAGCACCGCAAACATGTGGCTGAAAATGGTGTGGATCTCGGCCGCGCCCCGCACCTCATTGAAGGGGTCTTTGAAGTAAGCCTGCGGCGCGTAAAACTGGTCCAGCTGATTCAGGCTGGCGGGCGAGAGGCTCTCAAAAAACGCCACCAGACGGGTCACCCGGGCCAGCACGTCCACGCTCAAAGTCCGGTGAACTTGCGAACAATCGGGAAATACAGGAACGCGGGCAGCAGCGCCAGTGTCTTCATCCAGATCGTGAAACGCCTCGGAAAGTGAATCTCAAACCGGCCTTTGGCCCAGCCGTCCAGGATTGCCTCAGCCGCCTGCCCGGGCGTGATCAGGCCAGGCATGGTGAAGCGGTTTTGTGCCGTCAGTGGTGTTTCCACAAAGCCTGGACAAATCAGGCTGACGCCAACCTGGCTGTCCTTGAGGTCGACGTACAGTGTCTCGGCCAGGTTGATCAATGCGGCTTTGGTCGGGCCATAAGCCAGGCTTTTGGGCAGGCCACGGTAGCCGGCCACGCTGCTAATCAGGCTGATATGACCTGCCTTGCGGGCCAGAAAATGGGGCAGTACCGCGTCGAGTACATGCAGGGCGCCAACATAGTTGACCTGCTGGTGCCTGAGCATTTCGCCCAGGTCAAACGCCGTGGCGCGCATTTCCTTGAAGTGGCCAGCGCAGTACAGCACCAGATCCAGTGGGCCGGCAGCCAGAACGGCTTGCGCCGCCGCGTGGACGGATGTGGCGTCGCTGGCGTCAACCGGAAGGGCCACCGAGCCCGGATGCGTTGCCGCAAAAGCCTCAAGGGCCGGCTGGTTGCGCGCCGAGACAAAAACCCTGGCGCCTTGGGCATATAAAGCGTGTGCCGTGGCCTGGCCTATGCCGCTGGACGCGCCGACCAGCCAGACGCTTTTGCCGCGCCAGTCAGTCAGGGAAGGGTTGTAAGACATGGGATGCCGTTTTCATTTACTAAATTGATAGCAGACTACGCCCATATTCATTGGGCTAAGCTGCTGTTTGATCGCCAAATCAGCGTTTGACAAAGGAAAGCGTCACTTCTCCGAGCTTGAATCCGTATTTGCTCATCACGGCTTTGTTCAGCATGACTTTTTCGCTCATCAAATACATCCAGTCATCAAACTGCACCTCTATGGTCTTGCCGTCGACTGGCAGCTTGAGGGTGTAGCCCCAGCGGAAGGCATTACCTTTTTCTTCGCCAAGGGCTTGGCCGAGGACATCGGCCGCTGTGCCGGTGTATCGGCCTTCGGGTCCGCGTGTGAGCGTCCAGACGCGCCGTTCCTTGGTGCCGTCGGAGTATGTGAAGTCTTCATCTAGCACGCCAACTTCCTGGCCTGGTGCGCCGCTCCAGTTGCAGGTCATGACGACCGTGAAGCGCTTGACCACCTTGCCTGAGCGGTCGGTGAACACGCCGTAGGCATCGACCGTACCGTTGAAATACTGGCGCATGTCGAGCCTGGGTTTCTCGGCGGCATAGTCGGCGATCTGCGGCGTGGCGCAACCCGCCAAAAGCCCTGCGCTCAGGGCCAGCGCGAGTGCGACATGACGGGTCAATGGTTTGAGACTGGCTGGGGTGATCATGGGGTGCTGCCCTCGGTTTTACGAATGATGAAAAGATACAGGCACGCGGCTGCTGCCAGCTTGAGGACACAGGGCAACACGCAGTAAGCGACCACCAGTGCGTCGAGTGCTTGCGGTTCGCGTGAGCCCGGTGCATAGCCAAACAACCCAAGCAACGGCAATGCCAGCCCGGCAGCGAGTGCCAGGTTGAGCTTGGTAGCAAAGTTCCACCAGCCGAAGTAAGCGCCTTCGGACTGGCCTGAATCGCCATTGGCCTGAATCACACCGGCCAGCAAGGCGCCCGGCAAAGCCAGGTCGGTACCTAGCGCTATCCCTGAAAGTGCGCAGATGGCCAGGAAGGCCCCAGTTTGTCCGGCACCGACCTGTGTGGCCCAGGCAAACACGGAGATGGCCAAAAACATGCCGCCCAACCAGCTGACGGCCAGTCCGACCCGTTTGACCAGTGCCAGCCAGAACGGGATGGACAGCGCGGCCGCCAGAAAATAGCCACCCAAAAACAGGGGCTCCATGGCAGCCGGCGCCTGCAGGCGGTCCTGAATAAAAAACAGCACCAGGGTGGCGGGCACCGCACTGGCGATACCGTTGAGCATGAAGACGGCCAGCAGGCGGCGAAAGCGTGCGTGGCGAAAGGGCCGCCAGAGAGCGGCGGTTGCATTGGCGTTCTGCAGCACTTGCTTGCCGGCCTGGGATACCGGACGAACCGCCCGGGTCCAGGCCAGCCAGCCGATCACCAACGCTACAAAAAACAGAGCGGTGGTGGTAGGCAGACCGAGGGCTACCGGGGTAACGGATGCCAAAACCACACCGACCAGACCCAGGCCTTCGCGCCAGGCCACAATTTGACTGCGTTGGGTCTCGTTGCCGCCCAGCATGGCGCCCCAGGACTGGTGCGAGAC
>JANMBW010000189.1:0-3110 GCA_031360565.1 Polaromonas sp. | reverse complement strand
ACCCGCTACGCCGAGCGCTGCGGCTGGCGCACCGAAATCATCAGCGAGTCGGCCAGCGAACTGGGCGGCTACAAGGAGGTGGTGTTGCGTATTGAAGGTGCGACTGACAGCTCGGGCGTGGGCGTTTATGGCAAGCTGCGCTTTGAGTCGGGCGGGCACCGGGTGCAGCGCGTGCCGGCCACCGAGACCCAGGGCCGCATCCACACCAGTGCCTGCACCGTTGCCGTGCTGCCCGAGCCCGACGAGGCGGTGGCGATCCAGATCAATCCGGCGGACCTGCGCATCGACACTTATCGCGCCAGCGGCGCCGGTGGCCAGCACATCAACAAAACCGATTCGGCCGTCCGCATCACGCACTTGCCCACCGGCATCGTCGCCGAATGCCAGGAGGGCCGCAGCCAGCACGGCAACAAGGCCCAGGCGCTGAAAGTGCTGACTGCCCGCATCCATGAGAAAGATCGGTCAGAGCGCGCCGCCAAGGACGCCGCCACGCGCAAGGGTCTGATTGGCAGTGGCGACCGCAGCGACCGCATCCGCACCTACAACTTTCCTCAGGGCCGCCTGACGGACCACCGCATCAACCTGACGCTGTACAAACTGCTCAGCATCATGGAAGGTGATCTGGAAGACGTGGTCACCGCCCTGCAGGTGGCGCGCGGCGCCGAGCAGTTGGCGGAGCTGGAGAGCGCCTCTCAAGGCTAGGCCCCGAAATCATGCCTGCTTTAGACATTCAACTAGCCAACAGCACTCGTAAAACGGTCGTTTATCGCTATATTGTTAATAGCAGTTGGAGACATGACAGGTGAGCCTGACGACAGTCCGCCAGGCTTTGCAAGACGCGCAGTCGCAGGGGCTGGACCGGCTCGACGCGCAGAGGCTGCTGCTGCACGCCTGGGGCAAAGCTGACCAGGACAGGGCCTGGCTGCTGGCCCATGACGACGAAGCGCTCGATGCGACTATTACTGCCAGGTGTCAAGAGCTGGTTCAGCGCCTGGCGTCGGGTGAGCCGCTGGCCTATCTCGTCGGCTACCAGGAATTTTTTGGGCTGCGGCTGGCTATCGATGCGCGGGTACTGGTGCCTCGGCCTGACACTGAAACACTGGTGCAATGGGCGCTCGACGTCCTGCTGGCGGCCGGTTCAACGCGAGCGCCGCGGGTGCTCGATCTGGGGACCGGCAGCGGCGCGGTTGCCTTGGCTATGCTGCATACCCTACTGGCCGCGGGCCGCCAGGCGACGGTGGTGGCAGTTGAAGCCAGCCTGGACGCCCTTGCAGTCGCCCGCGAGAACGCCCGACGTCTGGCGCTGGATGTTCAATTTATCGCCGGCAACTGGCTAGCTCCAGTCAGTGGTCACTTTCACGCCATCGTTAGCAATCCGCCCTATGTCGCCGCGCAGGATCCCCATTTGGCCGGGTTGACCCATGAACCGCAGCGCGCCCTCACCTCGGGTCCCGACGGACTGGACGATATCCGGCAGATCATCCAGCAGGCCCCTGAGAACCTGCGGCCGGGTGGCTGGCTGCTGGTGGAGCATGGCTACGACCAGTCGAGCCGGGTTTGCGCCCTGCTGGCTCAGCGGGGCTTTGATCAGGTTCAAAGTCGTCCTGATCTGGCCGGGGTGGCGCGCTGCTCGGGCGGCCAATGGCCCGGTTGAAATACCGGGGATAATTAAGGCATTGAATTTTGGCAGCTCGATGGCATCTGTTGCCTGAGCCGCGAACCCTTTAAGGACTGAACCATGAACGACACCCAGGATACCCAGCAACGCATCGACCAGATCGTCAAATCGAGCGACGTGGTTTTGTTCATGAAAGGTACCGCCCAGTTTCCGCAGTGCGGTTTTTCTGGCCGTGCCATCCAGGTCCTCAAGGCCTGCGGCGTGAGCAAACCCGCCACCGTCAACGTGCTCGAAGATCCCGAAATCCGCAACGGCATCAAGGAATACAGCAATTGGCCGACGATTCCCCAGCTTTATGTCAAGGGCGAGTTTGTCGGCGGCTCAGACATCATGATGGAGATGTACGAGAGCGGTGAGCTGCAACAGGTGCTGGGCACACCGCAAGCCTGATTTTAAGGCTACGGGGGCAGGCGCCTAGCGCAGCCCAACTCGGCCTATCAGCGGGTGTAGCCGGTGCAGGCGCCGGCATTGACGCCGTCCTTGCACTCGCGCTTCAAGCGCGCACTGCGCTGTGCCGGGGTTTCCTGGGACCCGTTCAGGAATTTGGTGCTTCCACCCTTACGCGCAGCGGCTCCTTTTTTCTTTTTACCGGCTTTGCTTTTTTCAGCTTTCTCGACTTTGGCGGGTATCGCTGTGCGAGCAGAATTTTGGCCGGCTTCAGGCGACTGGGCCTGAGCCTTTCCCAGCATCAGGGCAGCTGCAAGCAACAGGGTCAGAGATGGTGCGGTCAAGCGGAGTGTCATGGCAGTCGTCTTTCAGGTTGGCAGTCACTCATTGCAATTTGGGATCGCCGTAGGTGTCTTCATCGGGTGGGGTGTCCACGGGCATACGGAAGTTCTCACTGGCCCACGCACCAAAATCCATATTTTTGCAGCGCTCGCTGCAAAAAGGACGGAACGGATTGCTGGCGGCGTAAATGCTTTTGCCCTTGCAGGCAGGGCATACCACTACTTTCGCAATATCCTGGACCCGCTTCATTCCCGCCACTCACGAGCAAAGGGTCAATTCAAACGCCGCGTCGCCAGTGAACGAATGGAGCCGGTCGTCGCTCTCGTGGCGCATCAGCCGAACCGACACAATAAGTCGGTTGCCGCTGATTTCAGGAATCAGCCCCAATGACGGATCAATGCGCAGGCGCAACAGCTGAAAGGTGCGGCCTTGTGGCAGGGTTTGCTGATACTGCCCGGCTGGCGCAATCACTTTTTGTGCGGCGCCGGAATCGCGCAACAACTGCATCAGCAGCGACACCGCATTGGCCAGCGGTACCAGCGTGGCGGTCCATCGGTGCAGATCGCGTTGGCGCGTAGCGGCATCAATATGCTGCCAGGCAAAATAGGCAGGCAAATCGAACTCACAGGTTCCCCCCGGAATGCCGACCCGACTGCGTATGCTCATCAGCCAGTCGTTCTCGGTCAAGGTTTGGCCGGCCTTG
>JANMBW010000473.1:0-4819 GCA_031360565.1 Polaromonas sp. | reverse complement strand
CAGTCTGGGATAGGCGACACGCAGATCATCAAAGCCCAGGCCCATACGCGAGCTTGCGCCGGGCGCCAGGTTTTGCACCAGCACGTCAGCCTTGGCCAGCAACTGTTTGAGCACCGCCAATGCCGCGGGCTGTTTGAGATCAAGTGTCAGACTTTCTTTGGAACGATTGACCCAGACAAAATGGGAGGCCAGGCCCGCCACGCGCTGGTCATAGGCCCGCGCAAAGTCACCAGTACCCGGCCGCTCGATTTTGATGACACGGGCGCCGAGATCAGCCAGCTGCCGGGTGCAAAACGGCGCGGCGATAGCGTGCTCGAGCGAGACCACCGTGATGCCGTCGAGCGGCCGCGGTCGATTTTTAGCTGTGGGTTCGGTCATGGTGCTTGCCTTCAAAACGAACGCGGCAATCCAAGCAGATGCTCGGCTACATACGAATAAATCAGGTTGGTGGAAATGGGTGCAACCTGGTACAGCCGGGTCTCACGAAACTTGCGCTCAACGTCGTATTCGTTGGCAAATCCAAAACCGCCATGGGTTTGCAGGCACACATTGGCGGCCTCCCACGAGGCCTTGGCCGCCAGGTACTTCGCCATGTTGGCCTCGGCGCCGCAGGGCTGGCCGGCATCAAATAGCTGGCACGCCTTGAAGCGCATCAAATTTGCCGCTTCGGTCTCGATGTAGCTGTCGGCTATCGGGAACTGCACGCCCTGGTTCTGGCCGATGGGGCGGTTGAACACCACACGGTCGCTGGCGTACCGGCGAGCCTTGTCAACAAACCAGTAGGCATCGCCTATGCATTCCGCCGCAATCAGGGTGCGTTCTGCATTGAGCCCGTCGAGGATGTATTTGAAGCCCTTACCTTCTTCGCCAATCAGGTTTTCAGCGGGAATTTCGAGGTTGTCAAAAAAGACTTCATTGGTTTCATGGTTGACCATGTTGCCGATCGGCCGAACCGTCATGCCATGCCCTATTGCGTCCTTGAGATCGACGATAAAAATCGACATGCCTTCGGATTTTTTCTTCACCTCGGCCAGCGAAGTCGTGCGGGCCAGCAGAATCATCAGGTCGGAGTGCTGAATACGCGAGATCCAGACCTTCTGACCGTTGATCACGTAGCGGTCACCTTTTTTCACCGCCGTGGTCTTGAGCTGGGTGGTGTCGGTACCGGTAGTGGGCTCGGTCACGGCCATCGACTGCAGGCGCAGCTCACCACTCGCAATCTTGGGCAAATAGAGCTTTTTTTGCACGTCCGAGCCATGGCGCAGCAAGGTACCCATGTTGTACATCTGGCCGTGACACGAGCCAGCATTACCGCCTGCGAAGTTGATCTCTTCCATGATCACCGAGGCTTCGGTCAGACCCAGACCTGACCCGCCGTATTCAGCCGGAATCAGCGCCGCCAGCCAGCCCGCATCGGTCAGCGCTTTAACAAAGGCTTCTGGGTAACCGCGCTCATGGTCGACTTTCTGCCAGTAGGCCGAATCAAATGACGCCAGCATGCCGCGCAGGGCTTCGCGCATCTCCTGGTAGGCATCGGGGCTGGGAATTTGGGTTTTCATGGCTGGGCCTTCATTGAATAAGTGGGGCGGGCTTAGGGAAAATATCAATCAACCGAAGCACCCGACGATTTGACGATACGCGCCCACTTGACGATGTCTTCATTGAGCAGGGTGGCAAACTGCGCGGGCGAGACCGGTCGCTCGGGCGTTCCCGCCAGTTCCACACCCTGTAGCTCCAGCTTATCGCGCAGATCTTTGGAGGCCAGCGCCTTGCCCATTCCATCTTGCAATCGTGCCAGTGCCTCCGATGGCACGCCGACCGGCGCAAACAAGCCGATCCAGAGCGTTCCGCTGTAGCCGGGAACAGTTTCGGCGATGGTGGGAACATCCGGCAGCACTGGTGAGCGCGCGGTGCCGCTCACGGCAAGCGGACGCAACTTGCCAGCCTTGATATGCGCCAGCGAAGACGGCAGACTGGCGAACAAAATGGGCAGTTGCCCGCCCAGCACATCGTTCAGTGCCGGTGCCACGCCCTTGTACGGGACATGCTGCAGCGTAGTGTCTGTCATGCTGCCCAGCATCTCGCCGAGAAGATGGTTCAGCGTGCCATTGCCCGCAGACGCGTACTGGTACTGACCAGGTTTACTCTTGGCCAAGGCCACCAACTCAGCGACCGACTTGGCCGGAAACGAAGGGTGCACCAGCAGCACATTGGGTACCGCGCCGATCAGGCTGATCGGTCTGAAATCAGCCACCGGATCAAAGCCAGGGTTTTTATACAGCGCCGGGTTGATGGCCTGGCTGCTGCTGATGGTCATCAGGAGGGTATAGCCATCCTTGGCTGCTTTGGCGGCCGCCTGGGTGCCAATGTTGCCCCCGGCGCCTGGCCGATTTTCCACGACCACCGAGGCGTTCAACACCTCCCCCAGCTTCTGGCTGACCATGCGCCCTACGATATCGTTGGTGCCGCCAGCGGCTTGCGGCACGATCATGACGATAGGGCGAGTCGGGTAAGCGCCCTGCGCGCCCGCCAGCAGCGGCGCTGCCAGCATTGCAGCCAGCCAGAAACGCCGACTCTGGCGACTGATCACTTTATCCATTCCTGTCTCCTTTTTAGCCCCTATCGTCGCCGCAGTCTGCGCGCAATGCAATCCGGAATTTCCAGACCTTGTAGCTTGAATCGTTCGACGCAGGGTGCTGTAAGGAGCGAAGAGCGCTGAATCCCGGTTTGTCGTCCAGGCAGGCTGGCGCGTGCTGCTGGCGCAGTTGGGATCAGCTGGTATGAGTTGGAAGCCGGTTAAATCAGTTGCGCAATTTGCGGTCGCGCGTCACCATGCCAAGCTCCACATACTTGCTGCCATGGTTCTGGTTGGGCCCGTAAGAAACAGAAAACCCACCGACATCGTAGGTGCCAAGAGACTTCATTGAGGCCAGCAAGGCTTTGGGATCACCGGCCTTTTTGCTGCGCCGCATGGCTTCGGTCAATACTTTTGCGCCGACACAAGCTTCAAGGTGTGCGCTGTTCATGGGCTGGGTAATGCCGGCATTCTTCAGCGCCCTCGCACATTCCTGCACCACGGGTACCTGAGATGCCGGATTCGGTACCACCTGGGCAATCGACACGCCAGCGCCAGCATCGCCCGCCGCATCAATAAATTGCTGGGCACCGATGAACGACAGGCTGGACATCGGAACAAAAGTGCCCTTGGCCACCAGTTGCCTGCTGATCTCTGCAGCGGGTCCTGACAACACGGTGTTGATGATCACATCGGGTTTGAGCTTGAGCAGCTCGGCTATCTGCGCGGTATCCAGCTTGGCATTACGCTGCAAAGGGAAGGCCGCAGGGGTCTTGCCCTGCTTGGCCAGGTAGCCCGTCACCACAGCGAGATTCTGCTTGCCCACTTCATCGTCGTAATGCACCACAACCACTTGCTTGATACCCAGGCCGGTCCAGAACGCAAGCATTTTTTCGAGTTCGTCGCCGTAGGAGGCCCGCAGTGTGTAGACCACCGGGCTGGGTTTCCGCACCGGGTCAGCGCCCGAAAACGGCGCAAAGAACAAGACGCCTGCTTTCTCAGCCAGCGGCATGGCATCCAGGCTCAAGGTGGCAGACGCGTAACCAAACAGGGCCACTGCACCGTCGGACTCGAGTAATTTTTGCGTGTTGGCACCGGCAATTTTTCGGTCATTCTTGTCGTCGATGGACACCAGTTCGATCGGCAGGCCGGCCACCCCGCCGGCGGCGTTGACTGCTTTGAAATACGCAGCGGCCCCATCGCGAATGTCGCGGCCGAAGCTGGCGTTGCTGCCGCTAAGCGGTGCGGACTGCCCAACCACCCATGCTTTTTGAGCCAGGCTGGTGGCACTGGTGAGCGCGCAAAAACAGCCAACGATGACGTAGACGGCGTTTCGATAAGAAGGCATGCAACTATCCCTGGTTAAGCAACACAGTCGATAGTGTCTCTTATCTCGTTGGAATCCTGGCTTGCTTATGTTGCATTTCCGGCACAATTTCGCAGACTCGAGCCTTCCCTGCTGCATCGGTCGGACGTTCCAGAATCAGGCAGCTTCTTCAACCGCCCCCTGCGCGACGAAAGCGTCAATCTCGGCGTCGGTATAGCGGTATTCCCGCAGCAGCTCCCGCGTGTGCTCGCCCAACATCGGTGCCGGACGGTTAATCCGGGTGGCTGTGCTGGAGAAGTGAATCGGGCATCCGATGGCTTTGGTCGGGCCCGCCTGCGGATGCACCAGATCGACGACCATCCCGCGCGCCAGGGTTTGGGGATGGGTCAGAGCCTCGCCAATGCTGTGCACCGGACCAGCCGGTACCCCCGCATCGTCCAGCGCAGCGAGCCAGTCAGCCCGGCAGCGGGTGCGCAACACGGCGTTCATCTCAGCCGTCAGGCTGTCCAGATTGGCCATACGAACGCTGTTGGTCGCATAACGCGGATCGTCCCGCCATTCGGGATGGCCCAGCACCTCTGCAATGCGCTCCCAATTGGTCTGGTTTGCGCCGCCGATATTGATCCAGCCGTCGCTGGCCTGAAAGGCCTGATAAGGCGCCGCCAGCAAATGCGCAGATCCGCTGGGACCGGGTGACTGACCGGTGGCAAAAAACACGGCGGCATGCCAGGCGGTCTGCTGTAAGGCCGCATCCATGAGCGAGGTGTCAACAATCTGGCCCTGCCCGGTTTTCTGCTTGTGCACATAGGCAGCGGTGATACCCAGCGCGGCCAGTAGACCAGCGTTCATGTCCGATACCGCATTGCCGTTTTTCACGGGTGGCCCGCCCGCCTCACCCGTGACCGACATCAAACCCG
>JANMBW010000469.1:0-3875 GCA_031360565.1 Polaromonas sp. | reverse complement strand
CGCCAGGGAAAGCCAATGTTGCTGACAATTAAAAATGCCAGCAAGCTCGCCAGCGCAATCGCCCGCATGGGGGCTTCAGCCAGACCCTCTGGGGTTCGGTTGCGAATGGTTTTCCATGCCGCCATGAGCAGATAGCCGGTTAGCGCCAGCAGGAACAGCAAACCCGTCAGGCCGTATTCGGCCAGCAGTTGCAGCACCTCGTTGTGAACGTAGTAATCAGTCTCGAGCTGCGATCCTTCTGCCTGATAAAGCGGCAACATGGCCTCCCAGGCACCCGCTCCCACGCCGGTCAGGGGTCTTGCCTCGATGATCCGGGCAGTTGCCTTCCACATCACGAAGCGCACACCAAGTGAATCGTCTTTCGCAGAAATCGAGGCCGTACGTTTGAACGCGCGGTCAAAGGCATTGGTTCCATAGGACCCGGAATCGGCCAGCAACTTGGGGTTGCCACTGCCTATCAGTCCAAGCCCCACCACCGTCGCCAGCAACACCCCACAAGCCAGAATACGCCTGCCCGCGTCCCAGCTCGTGAAGCTGAACTGACGCCTGTACAACACGGCAATAAGGGGCAGGATGACAACCAGCAAAAGCCACATGGCGCTGAGGGCGCCGCGCGTGCCGGTCATCATCAGGGCGACGATGTTGAAAGCCAGTGTGAAAGCCATCAGCGTGATACGCGCTGAACCGCGGGCCTGCGCCAGAAGGTAGGCCGAAAACGGCAAGGTACACACCACAAACTCGGCAAAGAAATTGCGATTGACAAACGTTGACGCGGGATTGGGGCCTTGCGGAAAATAAGTGAAGTCCACCCAAAACTGAAGCGCAGTCCACAAAGAGGCGATCACCGCACCCCAGTGAATACCTTCCACCAGGTAGCCGGTGCGGGCCCGCGACAAGGTATTGAGACCCAGCCAGAGCAGCAGACTGAAGACAAACCAGCGTATCGCCTCAACCCCGCCCAGGTAGGTGTGTGACCAAACCATGCTGCCCAGGGCATAGGCCGTCAAAGACAAAGGCAGCCACATGAGCGCATGCCAGCGCAGGCTGTCGCGCCGGTTGCGTTGCTGCCAGAAAAACAGCAGACCCGCAGATATCACGGCAAACGACACCACAATGGATTTGAGGGTGTCCTGCAGCATTTCTTCATGGGGTACGCCAATAGCGGGGGCCAGAAACATCATCAAGGCCAGAATGACAACGGTCCAGTCGCCGCGTTCGATTTCTGCTGGCAAACGTACCGAACCCGCCGCCTTTGCCTGTGCTCGATTTCTGGGATTGGCGGCGAGGGCATCAGACCGGAGCGCCTCCTGCGGGACCAGTTCGCTGGGATCCAAGGCGATGCTGGCGCCGTTGCCGGGCTTGCTGATCTGAATACGTTTCTTCTTGGCCATGACACTCAATAGTCTTGCGGGTAAGGTGGATAGTCTGGAAGGGGAATCGCTGACTGCGATATTGTCGCTGCTTGCAGACCTATGCCGGCGTTGCGCCCGGGGGCTGGGGGCTAATCCTAGAGCCGCATGACCATTTCAATATGGGGAATGCCCGCTTCGTCGAACAGCTCGCCCCTGGCGATGAATCCGATAGAACGGTAAAACCCCTGCGCGCTGGTTTGAGCGTTGAGGACAATTTCATCATCTCCGCGCGCCCGAGCGCAATCGAGCAGCGCTAGCAACAGTTGCTGGCCAACATGAGATCCGCGTAACACGCGTTTCACCGCCATACGGCCTACCTTGCCCGTTCCGGCTTGCTGCGTCAGCAAGCGTCCAGTGGCAATGGGCTGGCCGATCGCGTTGTAGGCCACCGCGTGCAGCGCGGCGGCGTCCGCCTCGTCCCATTCCAGCTCAACTGGAATGCCCTGCTCCTGTACAAAAACTTCGGTACGCAAGTTGCGCGCATCCGGACCGAGTTCGAGCCAGTCACCGGTCTGGATGGTCACCACGGCCTCGCCGCGCTCTGCACGGCCTATGAGTTGACGCAGGCTATCGGGTACCGCTATGGCGCTTTTCAGGACCGGATCGGCAAACACGTAAACCCACTCACCCGAGACCAGCAAATCGTCAGCCCTGAAGATGCCGCCTGAAAAGACCAGCGAAGAATTGCCAATCCGGTCGCACTTGAGCCCAATGTCCAGGCGATCGTCAAAAAGTGCCGAGCCATGAAATTCAAGGCTGGCTTTCTTGACAAACAGATCGCCTCCAAGTTGCTGCATGGCTTCTTCGTAAGGCAAGGCCAGCGAACGCCAGTAATCCGACATCGCGGTGTCAAAATACATCAGGTAGTGGGCGTTAAAGACGATTTTTTGCAGGTCCACTTCTACCCAGCGAACCCGCAGTGAGTGAAAAAGCCGAAAGTCTTGTCGCTTCATGGTGCTGAGTGGAATGGAGTGCGGCTACCGGTGCTGCCGATCATTCCAACACGTCTTTTCAGGGGTAAATTTGGGGGTCGGCGGTTTGGCCTGCAAGCGAGCCGGTATCGTACAACGTCAACAGCACAGGCTCCAGCGCTCACCATCATGGCCTTTATCTACTACATCACCCAAGTTCAGTTTGATTTTGGAGCCATCCAGTTGCTCAAGCAGGAATGCGAGCGTGTGGGCATCACACGACCGCTGGTGGTCACCGACGCCGGTGTGAAAGCGGCGGGCATTTTGCAAAGGGCGCTGGACAGCTTGCCCGGCATGCCGGTCACGGTGTTTGACCAGACGCCATCCAACCCGACCGAGGCCGCCGTGCGCGCTGCTGCCTCGCTGTATAAGGCCAGTGGGTGTGACGGTTTGATTGCAGTGGGCGGCGGCTCGTCGATCGATTGCGCCAAAGGGGTAGCGATTGCGGCTACGCATGAGGGCCCCCTGAAAAACTACGCCACGATCGAAGGTGGCTCAGCCAAAATCACAGCGCGCGCCGCACCGCTGATTGCCGTGCCGACCACCAGTGGCACCGGCAGTGAGGTCGCGCGCGGCGCCATCATCATCGTCGATGATCACCGCAAGCTCGGGTTTCATTCCTGGAACCTGGTACCCAAGGCAGCCATTTGCGACCCGGAGCTGACGTTGGGCTTGCCGGCCGGCCTCACTGCAGCCACGGGTATGGACGCGATCGCACACTGCATGGAAACCTTCATGTCGGCTGCATTTAATCCACCCGCCGATGGCATTGCGCTGGATGGCCTGCAGCGCGGCTGGTCCCATATTGAACGTGCAACACGTGACGGCAGCGACCGCGAGGCACGCTTGAACCTGATGAGTGCCTCGATGCAGGGAGCCATGGCTTTTCAAAAAGGTCTGGGCTGCGTGCATTCCCTGAGCCACAGTCTGGGCGGCGTTGACCCGCGGCTGCATCACGGCACACTCAATGCCCTGTTTTTGCCGGCCGTGGTGCGCTTCAACAGCAGCGTGGCATCGATTCAAAAAGAAAAACGTATCGAACGCATGGCCATGGCCATGGGCCTGGCTTCGGCGGGAGATATACCGGAAGCGCTGCGCGACATGAATGCCCGCTTGGGTCTGCCTGCCGGGCTGAAAAGTTTGGGCGTGCGTGCCGACGATTTTGAAAAAATCATCACCGGTGCCTTGGCTGACCACTGTCACCTGACGAATCCGCGGCTGGCGTCTGCCGAGGACTACCGGGACATGCTGCAGCAATCAATGTGATGCCCGCGTCAGCTGCCATCTGGGGCAGCCCCTAGAATCGGCGACAAACGAGGGAAAACATGAGCTCTATCAATTTCATCGGCGGGGAAAAAGGCGGCGTCGGCAAATCTGTCACGGCTCGTGTGCTGGCCCAGTATTTCATCGACAAAGGCATTCCGTTCACGGGCTTTGATACCGATCGTTCGCACCACTCCTTCAACCGTTTTTATGCCGACTACGCCTCTCC
>JANMBW010000125.1:0-3118 GCA_031360565.1 Polaromonas sp. | reverse complement strand
TCATCCTAGGCCTGCCAGCGCTGTTTTTAATCCTCCGCTAGTTCTGCTTTTCGGTTGGCTCATGCAGCGTCAACGCCCGGTCTTGGCCCGTGCTACCGCCGCCAAAAAGTCCCGCAACATCGCGCCGTCGTCAATCGTGTCCGAGTCGGGCAAATGGAACTCCGGGTGCCACTGCACGGCCGCCATGTAGCTTTTAGCGCGGTCCTTGCGGCGAATGGCCTCGATGATGCCGTCGGTCACACTGAAGGCTTCGGCTTCAAATTCATCGGACAGGTCCTTGATGGCCTGATGGTGAATGCTGTTGACACGCACGCGTTCCACGCCGGGGTAGAGCTGTGACAGTTGCGTGCCCGGCACGATGTCGACGCTGTGAAAATTCAGGTCGTAAATGGCGGCGTCGCGGTGATTGAAGGAGTCAGGCACCTGGGTTTCGATGTCCTGGTACAGCGTTCCGCCATAGGCCACGTTGAGCAATTGCAGGCCGCGGCAAACACCGAACATCGGCTTGCCCGCGGCTTCAAAAGCGGCGACCAGTGCCTTGTCGTAATCGTCGCGGAGTTTGTCGCCCGACCACTGCGTCTGGAGCGGGGTCTCGCCATAGCTGCCTGGCCAGACATCGGCACCGCCGTGCAGCACTAGGCCGTCCAGCCATTGGGCGTAGTGGGAGAAAGTGACATCACCGCGTTGGGTAGAACCCGTTGGGCAGGGCACCATCACCACCATGGCGCCCGATGACATCAGCCAGTGGGCAATGGACTGCTCCACGTACTGCAGCGTTTTCCCACTGAACAGGGACCGGGCCGGATCCGCATGCGAAAAACAGGCTGACAGGCCTATCTTGAGTCGTCTGGATGCGGGCATGGTGGGCGGTCAGCCGGGACTGGCCAGGGCCATGCCGGTAAAGCGCACCGCAATCCGGGTACCGGGTCCGACTGGCGTGGCGGCGGGCGGTTCTGCGGCGGTGGCGAGGGCCGGAACGGGCGGCAGGGCGTCTTCAATGCTGATGGTCGCGTCGTGCTGGGTGGCAATTTCCATCACGATGGCCAGCCCCAGGCCGGAACCATCGACATTGGTGCCGAGTGCGCGGTAGAAGGGCTGAAACACCAGTTCGCGCTCAGCTTCAGGAATCCCCGGTCCTGAATCTTCAACCAGCAGCACCAGCACGCCGCTGAAGCGGTCCGTCAGCAGCCGCAGCGTCACCTGACCTCTCTCGGGGGTGTAGGCAATGGCGTTGTCGAGCAGGTTGCGCACCAGCTCCTTGAGCAGCGTCGGGTTGCCTTCGAGCCGTGTGGGTTGCTCGCCTGCGGCGGGACCGTCGTAACCGAGATCGATGTGCTTTTCAAGCGCTCGGGGCACCGAGTCAGCCATGACTTCCGAGACCAACTGCACCAGGTCCACCCGTTGTTTGGCCAGGCTGCGGCCAGTGGTCTCCGCGCGTGCCAGAGCCAGCAACTGGTTGACAGTGTGGGTGGCCCGTATGCTGGCCAAGCCAATCTGTTTAAGCGACTTTTTAAGCTCGCCCGCGTGGGTTTCGCGCTGCGCCAGATCGGCCTGCATGCGTAGCCCCGCCAACGGTGTTTTGAGCTGGTGAGCGGCGTCAGCCAGAAAACGCTTCTGTGTCGTCAACGACACTTTCAGTCGACTCAGCAAATCGTTGATCGACGACACCAGCGGCGCCACTTCTTCGGGTACCGCGGTTTCATCGAGCGGGCTCATGTCATCGGATTTCCGGGCGCGAATGCGTCGCTCCAGCAGCGCCAGCGGCTTGATACCGCGCACCAGCGCCAGCCAGACCAGCAGCACCGCCAGGGGCAGGGTCACGAACTGCGGCACCATCGTGCCTTTGACAATTTCAGTCGCCAGTGTTTTGCGCTTTTCTAGCGTCTCGGCTACCTGTACCAGCACCGGCGATGCATTGGGCGAGCCTGGGATGTTTACCCTGATCCAGGTGTAGGCCACGCGCACGTCTTCGTCCTTGATCTTGTCCTCGCGCAGCCTGACTTCGCCATCCGGCGTGTTGTCATCGTCCGGTGGCGTCGGCAACTCCAGCTCCCCGCCCAGGTATTCGCCGCGGGTACCGCGCACCTGGTAATAAACCCGATCGGTGTCGTCAGCGCGCAGAATTTCGCGGGCCGGGGCGGTCAGGTTGAATTGCACCTGGTTGTTCTTGACGACCACCAGCTGGGCGAGCGCTTGTGCGTTGTGCTCCAGCGCTCTGTCAAAAGGCTTGCCGGCGATGTTTTGGGCGACCAGCCAGGTCAGCCCCAGGCTGATCGGCCACAGCAGCAGCAAGGGCGTGAGCATCCAGTCGAGAATCTCGCCAAACAGGCTGCGCCGTTCGCGCTGAAACAATCTAAGAGCCATGGATCACCACGCGTGTCGGAAAGAGGTCGTCGAACGTGAGGGCCATGGTCTTTCCGCCGGGCCGCCCCAGAAAAAACGCTCCCCCTCGTGGGGCAGCGAGCGACACGCAGTGCGCGAACGCGGGGGCCACATACCTCTAGTTTTGGATTTTTTCAAGGCAGTAACCAAGGCCGCGCACCGTTGCAATCCGCACCGGCCCTTTCTCAATCTTCTTGCGCAGCCGGTGGATGTACACCTCGATGGCGTTGTTGCTAACTTCTTCTCCCCACTCGCACAGGCGCTCGACCAACTGGTCCTTGCTGACGAGCCGACCGACGCGCTGCAGCAGCACCTCGAGCAAGCCGAGTTCACGCGCCGATAGGTCTATCATCTGCCCCTCGATGGTGGCAACGCGGCCGGCCTGGTCGTACACCAGTGGGCCGT
Source organism: Polaromonas sp. (assembly GCA_031360565.1). Classification (GTDB taxonomy): domain Bacteria; phylum Pseudomonadota; class Gammaproteobacteria; order Burkholderiales; family Burkholderiaceae_C; genus Polaromonas. Next base: position 331 of record JANMBW010000125.1, on the reverse strand, counting down.
GTTTGATGGTGCTGCTGGCGCCGCCCATGCCTCGGCGAATCAGCGCGCGTACCCGGGCTTCGAGTTCCTGGAGCGAGAACGGCTTGGCCATGTAATCGTCGGCGCCGTAGTCGAGCCCCTTGACGCGCTCTTCAACGCTGTCGGCAGCCGTCAAAATCAGCACGGGCAAGGATGATCCGCGCGCGCGGAGGCGCTTGAGCACTTCCAGCCCATGCATGCGCGGCAGGCCCAGATCCAGGATCAGCAGATCGAACTCGGTGTTGGTGAGCAGTGCCGCGTCGGCTTCGGAGCCGCTGGCCACGTGGTCGGCCGCCGCGCCCGAAGCGCGAAG
>JANMBW010000033.1:0-4886 GCA_031360565.1 Polaromonas sp. | reverse complement strand
GCTGCCAATCATGCTGGCAAAACCCGCCTCTGCAGCGATGTACGAGTACGGCGAAACGGGACCTAATGGTTGCTGTTGCGCGCGAAGGCCATGCCAATGCCACATTCGCGGGCCACGTCCATGGCCGCTTCCAGGCTGCGCATCCCCACCAGCGGGCCCACCCCGTTGTCACCGTCCACCATGACCAGTGCAGGCGCAACCCGCTCCAGGGTGATGTTTGGGCGAGGGTTGATGCCTTTGAGCGCCAGTCGCTCACCATAAGACTCAAGTCGGCTCAGGCCATGCGTGTTCAAGCCAAACAGATCGGCCAGCACCAGGATCCGGCAAACATCCTGCGCGTCTTTATGAGTCAGGCCAAGGCCCTGAAAAGACCTGATTCCGAGATCAGTTAACGCCGCTTCCGACAGCGTGACGGCGGGTTCGGTAGGGGCGTTCATAGCGGGTTGCCTTTTGGAAATTGCCTGCCTCGAGCGACTGGCGACGGGCCTGATAATAGACCGTTCACCGACTGTCGAGCCATTCACCCGGCCTCCTCCATGCCCCCTCACGCCACCAAAACTCCAGCCCAATTCACACGCCGCCCTGCTCTCCAGATCATCGCCCTGCTTGGCGCTCTTTTGCCCGCCCTCACCCCGTCGATGACTTGGGCGCAGAACTATCCGGCAAAAACCATCACACTGGTGGTGCCGTTTGCCGCGGGCGGAGGCACCGACAGCATCGCGCGAGATGTAGCCAGGGTGCTTTCAGAAAAGCTTGGCCAGCCCGTCATCGTTGAAAACAGGGGCGGCGGAGGCGGTGCCATAGGTGCCAACAGCGTCGCCAAAGCTCAAGCTGACGGCTACACCTTGCTGTTTGCCACATCGACTTTCATCACCAATGCCGCAGCAGAAGCCAGCACGCCCTACGACGTTGAAAAAGATTTTGCGCCGGTCGCCATGATCGGTCGGGGTCCCCTGCTGGTGGTCAGCAGCAAGGAACTCGGCGCCAAAAACATCACGCAGCTTCGCGCGTTGGGACAGGCTCGCCCGCAAGGGCTGGACTACTGCTCGGCCGGCAACGGCAGCATCAATCATTTGGCTGGCGAATTGTTTCGCAGCCGAACCCAGCTCAATTTGACCCATGTGCCGTACAAAGGCAGTGGCCCCGCCACCATTGACTTGTTGGCCGGCCGGGTGAGTCTATTTTTTGCTACGGTACCCACGATCTTGCCGCACGTGCGCGAAGGCCGGGTCAATCTGCTGGCGGTAACGGGGCTCAAACGATCGCCGCTGTTCCCGGAGACCCCCACCATGGCTGAATCCGGCGTCAATGACTTCAATATCACGACCTGGTGGGGTGTGTTGGCACCGGCCAAGACGCCCAAGGCGGTTGTTGACAAACTCAACTTTGCCATCAATGCGGCCGCGGCTATCGACCCGGTGCGCGCCAGACTGGTCAATGAAGGAGCCGAATCAATTAGCGGCTCACCAGCTGATTTTCAACGCGCATTGGCTCGGGAACTGGCACTCTGGCGCGGTGTAGTGAAAACCGCCGGGCTCAAACTGAACAAAGAATGATCAATTCAAGCCCTCGCTTTCACCCTGCTTGCCGCCTACTAAACCACAGGAAACACCCATGAAAATAGTCGTATTGCCAGGCGACGGCATTGGCCCGGAAACCATGTTGGCCACGGTTGAAGTCTTGAACGCTGCGTCCAGCCGTTTTGGTCTGGGGCTGGAGTTGCTTCACGATATCGCCGGCCATGAGAGCCTGCAACGGTTTGGCGCGACCGTCACGCCAACTCTACTGGAGAAGGTGCGTGCGGCGGATGGTTTGATGCTGGGACCGATGGCGACCTATGACTTCAAGGACGAAGCCAAGGGTGAAATCAACCCGTCCAAATTCTTTCGCAAGAGCCTCGATCTGCATGCCAACATCCGTCCAGCGCGCACCTATCCGGGCATGCCGGCACGTTTTGGTGACTTCAATTTGGTGGTGGTGCGTGAAAACACCGAAGGCTTTTACGCCGATCGCAATATCGAATCGGGCAGCAGCGAGATGCTGGTCACGCCAGACGTGGTGATTTCGTTGCGCCGCATCACCCGCCTGTGCTGCGAGCGTATCGCACGCTCGGCGTTTGAACTGGCCATGACCAGGAGCAAGCATGTCAGCATCGTGCACAAGGCCAATGTGCTCAAAATTGGCGATGGCATGTTCATCGACATCTGCCACGAGGTGGGCCAGGCGTTCCCTGAGGTTCGCGTGGACGACTTCATCGTCGACGCCATGATGGCGCATGTGGTGCGCGCCCCGGAGCGTTTCGATGTGATAGTCACCACCAACATGTTCGGCGACATTCTGTCTGACCTGACGGCTGAGTTGTCGGGTAGTCTGGGCCTGGGAGGCTCGCTCAATGCCGGTGCACACCACGCCATGGGCCAGGCCGCGCATGGGTCTGCGCCAGATATTGCCGGTCAAAACATTGCCAACCCGCTGTCGCTGATCCTGTCGGCGGGGATGCTGCTGAGTTGGTACGGTCAACGCAAGGGGCTCAAACCCTTTGAGGCGGCTAGCGCAGCGATCGAGCAGGTCGCCGCAGCTGCTGTGAGCGCCCGGGAGGCCACCCGGGACGTCGGCGGAAAATTGGGCACGCGTGAAACTGGCCAGGCTTTTGCGGCCCGGCTGCTGGCGTCTTGATGGGAAAAGACCAGGCTTTGCCGCCGGGTGCATGCGACTGCCATGTACATGTGATCGGCCCTGTAGAGCGCTATCCGATGGTGGCCGACCGCCACTACACCCCGGGCCTGGCCAGCGCCAAGGCATTGACCGAGCACCTGGCAAAAACGGGTCTGAGCCGCGCCATCATCATTCAGCCCAGTGTCTATGGCACTGACAATGCCTGTTTGCTCGACAGCCTGAACGCTCTGGGCGACGCTGGCCGTGGCGTTGCCGTGGTCGCGCAGGATGCGACCGACCAGGAACTGCAGGCCCTCTCGGCTCGCGGCGTCAGGGGCTTGCGGGTCAATGTCGAAAGCGCGAGCCTGCAGGATGGCAAGGCACTAGGCCGCACGCTCTGGGCCTGGGCCGAGCGGCTGGCGGCACTCCACTGGCACCTTCAGGTCTACGCTTCCCTCAACACCCTTGCGGCTGCAGTGCCCTTTTTGGCCAAGCTACCCGTACCGGTGGTGCTGGACCACTTTGCCATGGTCCCAGGCTCCAGCAGCAACACCGATGTCCGGATTGCAACTGTCCTTCAGATGGTCCGAGCAGGACAGGCCTACGTAAAGTTGTCTGCGCCCTATCGTCTTGGCTCTGCCGATGTTGACCATTCGGCCGCTGCGGCACGGCTGGCTGCCTTGTTTTTGAAAGCGAATCCTGAGCGTGTTCTGTGGGGCAGCGACTGGCCCCATACCAATCGCGAACCCGGAAAGCGGGCTCACGAGGTGAGCGCCTATCGGTCCATCCCATCCGGTTCGTTGTTGCAAGATCTGAGCAGCTGGCTTCCAGAGTCCCAGCTTCTCCAGCGCGTTCTGGTGGACAACCCGGCGTTGCTCTATCGCTTTTGAAATACGTCCGTTGCCACTGAAAATGAGTGCTGGCGCTGATTTACCACTGGCCGGCAGGACGCTGGCTTCGAATGCCCTTGATGATCAATTCGGCTGAATCAGGCCGGTTGGCACGCTGGGCGAATTGCAGGGCCGTGAGCCCCTGAAGGTTGGTGAGCAGTGGGTCAGCACCCTCCTCCAGCAAGGCCTGGACGGCTGCCGCACTGCCATACATGCTGGCCATCATGAGTGGCGTGGTGCCGTTGGGCGAAATGGCGTCAATGTAAGCGTGATGTTCCAGCAGGAGGCGTACGACTGCCACATGGCCGCCGCTGGCCGCGTAATGCAGCGGGGTCCAGCCAGTTTTGTTGACGTCGGCCCCCTTGCTAATCATTTTTTCCGCCAGCTCGAACTGACCTTTGAGCGCCGCCAGCATTAGCGCGCTTTCATCCTGGGCGTTCAGGGTGTTCAGGTCAATCTTGCTTGACGCCACAAGGGCACTGGCCACTTTGGGAGAAGGCTCCCGAATGGCTATCAGTAGGGCGGTTTGGCCCTGTGGGTAGGCAGTATTGGGATCAAAACCGCGCCCCAGAAGTTGCTGCACCTTTACCGCGTCGTCCCGCTTGACCGCCTCAAGAAAATCCTCATAAGACCCGGCACTTGCAACATTAAATCCAACAAAAACATAGAGATGTATAAATAACTTAAAGTATTTTATTAAGTTTGTAGTCATGTCAAAACTTGCCTTTGACCGCTGTGAAGAGCTGTTCAAAGTTGGTACTGGTCGCCTGGGCAATAGTTTCCAGCGTCTGCGACTTGAGCTCGGCGACCAATCGGGCCACATGCGGAACATAGGACGGATTATTGGTTTTGCCGCGGTAGGGCACCGGTGCCAGATAGGGGCTATCCGTTTCAATCAGAAGGCGATCAAGCGGAACAAATTGGGCAACTTCGCGCAGATCTGCAGCAGTTTTAAAAGTCAAAATCCCGGAGAAAGAGATGTAAAAGCCGGCGTCCAGGGCAGCGCGAGCGACGGCCAGGCTTTCTGTGAAACAGTGAAAAACGCCGCCTGCGCAGTGGTCACCCCCAGCGCCCTCACCTTCTTCGTGCAAGATCGCCAGCGTATCGGTGGAGGCATTTCGGGTGTGGATGATGAGCGGCAGGCCGGTCTGGCGGGCAGCACGAATATGCACCCGAAAACGTTCGCGTTGCCAGGCCATTTCCGCCACGGTTCGCTCGCCGAGCCTGAAATAGTCCAGCCCGGTCTCTCCGATACCCACTACCTTGGGCAAGGCCGAACGGCTAACCAGATCGTCGACGGTAGGCTCGGTGACACCTTCGTTGTCCGGATGCACACCGACA
>JANMBW010000026.1:0-8468 GCA_031360565.1 Polaromonas sp. | reverse complement strand
GACGCAGTCGGATTCGTCTTGTATGCGCCAAGCCCACGCCACGTGAATGCGGAGCGCGCAGCGGAACTGGCCAGCCGGTTGCCACCCTTCGTGACGCCTGTGCTTTTGTTTGTCAATGCATCTGCTACAGAAATTATAGCTGCCTGCGCAAGAATTCCGGGGGCCCTGGTTCAATTTCATGGTGATGAAACGCCCGAAATGTGCCTGCAGATCAAACGACCTTTCATGCGCGCGGCGCGTATCCCGCTCGGCGACAAACCAGCTGATCGCGTTGGCTACTTTGATCTCGTAAAATATGCGCATACTTTTAGAGCTGCCCAGGCCATATTGCTCGACGCGCATGTTGACGGTTTTGGGGGTGGCGGAAAAACATTCAATTGGTCACTGCTTCCTCCAAACGTCAACGCTCACCTCGTTTTGTCTGGTGGATTGACGCCTGCAAATGTGATCGATGGCATTTTGCAAGTCAGGCCACGCGGTAAATCGCTGGCCGTTGATGTGAGCTCTGGCGTCGAGATTTCAAAAGGAATCAAAAGCGCTGACAAGATCAATCAATTTGTCGCAGCCGTTCGCGCTGCCGATGACCAACTTGCTAAGAATGTGATGCACCATGTACGAGTACCAGCAACCTGACGTTTCCGGCCACTTCGGCGTGTACGGCGGCAGTTTTGTATCCGAAACGCTGACGCATGCGATCAACGAGCTAAAAGAAGCGTACGCCAGGTATCAGCACGATCCCGCTTTTCTCGCTGAATTCCAGTACGAGCTCAAGCACTTCGTCGGTCGTCCCTCGCCGGTCTACCACGCTGCCCGCATGAGCCGTGAGCAAGGTGGCGCGCAGATCTACCTCAAGCGGGAAGACCTGAACCACACCGGTGCGCACAAGATCAACAACACAATTGGTCAGGCCATGCTCGCCAAACGCATGGGCAAACCGCGTGTGATTGCCGAGACCGGAGCCGGCCAGCACGGTGTTGCCACCGCCACCATCTGCGCGCGCTACGGCCTGGAATGCGTGGTCTACATGGGCAGCGAAGACGTCAAGCGACAAAGCCCGAATGTGTACCGCATGAAGTTGCTGGGCGCCACCGTGGTTCCGGTCGAATCAGGCAGCAAAACCTTAAAAGACGCACTGAACGAAGCCATGCGCGACTGGGTCGCCAACGTGGACGACACCTTCTACATCATCGGTACCGTGGCTGGACCGCACCCCTACCCCATGATGGTCAGAGACTTTCAAAGCGTCATCGGCAATGAATGCATCGTGCAAATGCCGGAGATGACGGGCGGTCGTCAGCCCGATGCCGTGATCGCCTGCGTGGGCGGCGGCAGCAACGCCATGGGTATCTTTCACCCCTACATCTCCCATGAAAACACCCGTTTGATCGGTGTCGAAGCGGCTGGTGAGGGCATGGACAGCGGCAAACATTCGGCTTCACTGCAACGGGGCCTGCCCGGCGTGTTGCACGGCAACCGAACTTATGTTTTGCAGGACGAAGATGGTCAGGTCACGGAAACGCACAGCATCAGTGCCGGCCTCGACTACCCCGGCGTCGGCCCAGAGCACGCATTTTTAAAAGATATTGGTCGCGCTGAATATGTGGGTATCACCGATACCGAAGCACTTGACGCCTTTCATTACCTGTGCCGTACTGAAGGGATCATCCCCGCGCTTGAATCAAGCCACGCTGTGGCCTATGCCATGAATCTCGCGAAAACCATGCGTACCGACCAGTCGATTCTGGTCAATCTATCGGGACGTGGCGACAAGGATATCGGCACCGTCGCCGATTTGAGCCAGGCTGACTTCTATTGCCGCCCCAGCTGCAAGGGCCAGGCGGTCAAAGGTGGCGAACAAGCCATCAGGATAGTGAAATGAGCCGTATTGCGTCCACCTTCAAAGCGCTGAAAGCCCGCGGTCGTACCGCGTTGATTCCTTATGTGACGGCCGGTTTCCCCTATGCCGACATCACCCCCGACCTGATGCACGGCATGGTCGAGGCGGGAGCTGATGTGATTGAGCTGGGCATTCCGTTTTCAGACCCTAGCGCAGACGGCCCGGTGATTCAGAAAGCCGGCGAAAAAGCCCTTTCCCTTGGAATTGGCTTGGCCAAGGTACTGGACATGGTCAGAGCGTTCCGCTTGCGTGACGCCACAACGCCGGTGGTGCTGATGGGGTACGCCAACCCGGTGGAGCGCTATGAAATCAAAAACGGTTCAGGGAGCTTCATAAAAGACGCCGCCGCCTCAGGCGTAGACGGCGTGTTAATCGTCGACTACCCACCTGAAGAGTGCATAGAGTTTGCGGCGAAATTGCGCGCCCACAATATGGACCTGATATTTCTGCTGGCGCCCACGTCAACCTCGGCCCGCATGGCACAGGTGGCACGTGTCGCGAGTGGCTATGTTTACTACGTTTCGCTCAAGGGTGTCACCGGTGCCGGAAACCTGGACACGGACGCGGTGGAGATCATGCTGCCACGTATTCGCGAGCACGTCAGCATACCGGTGGGTGTTGGATTTGGCATACGCGATGCGGCAACCGCCAAAGCAGTTGGCAAGGTTGCTGATGCTGTAGTGTTTGGCAGCAAGATCATTCAATTGATTGACCAGCAGCCGCGCGAAAACGTGGTGCGGGTGGCTCACGACTTTTTAAAAGAAATACGTGCTGCGCTCGACTGAGCTTTACTGGCCCCTGCCTTCCTGCATGACACTGCATTGAGCTACCGGTTTTAACAAGGAACCCCGCCCATGTCTTGGTTAGAAAAACTTCTTCCCCCCAAAATCACGCCAACCGACCCGACCGAGCGTCGCAGCGTGCCGGAAGGGCTGTGGATCAAATGCCCAAGTTGCGAGGCAGTGCTTTACAAAACCGATCTGGAAAAAAACCAGAACGTCTGCCCGCAGTGCAGCCACCACCACAGAATTGGCGCACGGGAACGCCTGGACGCATTTCTGGATGCCGAAGGGCGCTACGAGCTGGGGCAAGAGGTGCTTGCCGTCGATGCACTGAAATTCAAGGACAGCCGGAAATACCCGGAACGCCTCAAAGAAGCCCTGGAAAACACCGGTGAAACCGACGCACTGATTGTCATGGGTGGGGCCGTGCACAGCATTGCGGTGGTGGCCTGCTGTTTTGAATTCGACTTCATGGGCGGCAGCATGGGCAGTGTCGTGGGGGAACGCTTCGTGCGAGGCGTCCACGCAGCGATTGAACAAAAAGTGCCTTTTATCTGCTTTACCGCAACCGGCGGCGCACGCATGCAGGAAGGGCTGCTCAGCCTGATGCAAATGGCCAAAACCAATGCAGCGCTAACCCGTCTCGCCAAGAAAGGCTTGCCGTATATCAGTGTGCTGACCGACCCCACCATGGGCGGTGTCAGCGCAGGATTTGCTTTTCTGGGTGATGTGGTGGTTGCCGAACCGAAGGCTTTGATAGGATTTGCCGGGCCGCGGGTGATTGAATCAACAGTACGTGTCACGCTTCCAGAAGGTTTCCAACGCGCTGAGTTTTTGCAAACCAAGGGTGCCATCGATTTCATCTGCGACCGGCGCGACCTCCGCAAGACCATTGCCAGCGCATTGGCCATGCTGCTGCGCCAGCCAGCCGACGCAGTCGCCTGACCCCGGCTGACAAGACCCAGCTCAAGCAGCGGCTAGCCTTATCGTGGCATGATTTCGCCACACTGATCTGAGGCATAGTTTGATGTCTGACGCGCTTACCCTGTCTTCACTGCCCCTGTTCCCGCTGGGCACGGTTTTATATCCTGGTGGACTGCTGCCACTTCGGATTTTTGAAGTGCGTTACCTGGACATGATTGGCAAATGCCACAAAACCGGCGCGCCTTTTGGTGTGGTGGCACTCACAGAAGGTTCAGAAGTTCGCAAGCCAAATGCGGGCAAGCCTGGCGGAGACGGGTTTGCTCAGGAAGAATTCAATGCCGTAGGGACTTTGGCAACCATCTCGGAGTATTCGGTGCCGCAGCCCGGCTTGATGGTTATCCGCTGCGAAGGTGCTCAACGTTTCCGTATTTCCAATCGAGAAAAACTGAAACACGGTCTCTGGATTGCTGACGTGACCCGACTTGAAGAGGATATGGCTGTCAAAGTTCCAGAAGATCTTCAGGCCAGCGCCGATGCGTTGGGCAAACTGATTGCCAGCTTGCAACAACGCGACGTTCCGACGGCGCAAATGCCACTGTTGGCACCCTACCAGTTGGATGACTGCGGTTGGGTGGCCAACCGCTGGTGCGAGCTGTTGCCGATACCGCTTGAATTGAAGCAGCGCCTCATGGAACTTGACAACCCGCTGGTCCGCCTGGAACTGGTTAGCGATATTCTGGAACGCACCGGCATTGCTTTGTAGGCGTGCTACCGATCACGCTTGGGACTTGTATTCAGGCAAATGTCCGCGCAACCAGGCCCTGACATCTGCACTCGAAGGGGCCGGTCCCGCCCTGTCAACCCAGTCCAACACCTGCTGGATGTTCACTGCTTGTAAGCCGGAGGTTTTGGCAATTCGGAGTTTGGGATGCGGCGTAGGCTCGGTCGTTTCATCGTCTGCCAACAACTCCTCATAAAGCTTCTCGCCAGGCCGCAAACCGGTAAAAGCCAGCGGCACTTCCTGTTCAGTTTTACCCGACAGGCGGATCATCATGCGGGCCAGGTCGGCAATTTTGACTGGCTCACCCATATCCAGCACGTAGATCTGTCCACTCTGACCCATGAGTCCTGCCTGCAAGACCAGTCGCGCGGCTTCTGGAATGGTCATGAAATAGCGCACGATATCTGGATGGGTAACGGTCACTGGGCCGCCCTTGGCGATTTGCTCCGTGAACAGCGGCACCACTGAACCACTTGAACCGAGCACATTCCCAAAGCGCACCGACACATAATCCGTTGCAGTGCATTCCTGCGCAATGCTTTGCACGACCAGTTCGGCCATGCGTTTGCTGGCACCCATGATGTTGGTGGGGTTGACCGCCTTGTCCGTAGAGATCAACACAAATTTTTTGGCACCACACGCCCCTGCTACCCTTGCGGCGTGAAGCGTCCCGACGATGTTGGTGCGAACCGCCTCGATTTCGTTGTGCGACTCCATTAGTGGCACGTGCTTGTAGGCCGCTGCATGGAACACCACCGTGGGCCGGTGCAGCAGGGCAATCGCCTCCAGCCGCTCAGGCTCGCGCACATTGGCCGTGTAGTACAGGCCCTTCATCTGCGGATGCGCTTCGCGCAGCTCCTGCTCAAGCTTGTAGACGCTGAACTCGGAGATGTCCACGCACACGAGGCGCGCCACGCCGAAGCGGGCGATCTGGCGGCACAGTTCAGAGCCGATGGAGCCGCCTGCGCCGGTCACGAGAACGGTCTGGCCCGAGATGAGGTCGGCAAGGCTGGTTACGTCAAGCTGAACCGGCGAGCGTCCCAGCAGATCGTCCAGCTCGATCTTGCGCGGCCCGGCCGTCTCGGTCTTGAGCCATTCGTCGGGGCGCGGCATAGTCAGCAGGGCCACGCCGTCGGTCGTGGCATTCAGCAGCGCCTCCGTTCGCTCCTGGGAGCCTGCGGGCGCGGCAACAAGTGCTGTGCTGGCGCCGCTGGAGCGGGCCGCATAGGCCAGCATGGCCACGGTGCCCAGCACAGGCACATCCTGCAGGGAGCGGCCACGCTCGCCGGGCACCGGCGACAGGATGCCAACGGGCACCCACTGCTGCGAGCCCTTGAGCGCCCGCAACGCATCTGCAGCATCCTGTAGGGATCCGACAATCAGCAGCCTGCGGGCCTCCGGCGCTATGGCTTCCCGGCGCTCGATCAGCATGCGCCAGCCGGCGCGCGCACCGCCGAGCAACAGTACCGAAATGAGCGGCTGCAACACCAGCACCGAGCGCGGAAAATTGGGGTAGCGCAGCATCAGCACGGCGGCCGCCGCGATGGCGCCGCCCAGCGCAATCCCCAGGGCCAACTGGCGCAGCTCGGGCAGGCCGATGTAGCGCCAGACCTGGCGGTAAACACCCATGGCCAGCAGCCCGGCCAGGTTCGCCAGCACGGCCCATGGCGCCGACATCCAAGCCAGGTTGAAAAATTCGTCAGGCACGTCGAAATTGAAACGCAGCCAGAAGGCAATGACCCACGCCGCCAGCAACAGCCCGCCATCGACAAAGGCCTGCGCGGGATTGAGCGAATAACGGGCCATGGGAAGGAGATCCTTGAGTTTTCCTATTGTCATCGAATATTATTGGGGCACCGCCCTGGCGCCCCAATGGCTCTGCCTACAGAATGTTCAGCAACAAATCTATCCTCATCACAGGCGGCACGGGCTCTTTCGGCCACCAGTATGTCCAGACGCTTCTTGAACGCTGGAAGCCCGCCCGGCTGATCATCTACTCGCGCGACGAACTCAAGCAGTACGAAATGGAGCAGCGCTTCAACGCACCCTGCATGCGCTACTTCCTGGGCGATGTGCGCGACCCCGTGAGGCTCACGCAAGCCATGCGCAATGTCGACATCGTGATCCATGCGGCCGCGCTCAAGCAGGTGCCGGCCGCTGAATACAACCCGATGGAGTGCATCAACACCAACATCCACGGCGCAGAGAACGTCATACGCGCGGCAATCGACAACAACGTCGAAAAGGTGATCGCGCTATCCACCGACAAGGCCGCCAACCCGATCAACCTGTATGGCGCGACCAAGCTCGCCTCCGACAAGCTCTTTGTCGCCGCCAACAACATGGTGGGCGGCGGGAGCACCCGCTTTGCGGTGGTGCGCTACGGCAACGTGGTGGGCTCGCGCGGCTCGGTGGTGCCGTTCTTCCAGAAACTGATCGACACCGGCGCGCCCAGCCTGCCGCTGACCGACCCGCGCATGACGCGCTTCTGGATCAGCCTGCAGGGCGGCGTCGAGTTCGTGCTGGACAACTTCCTGCGCATGCATGGCGGCGAGATCTTCGTGCCCAAGATCCCGTCGATCCGCATGACCGACCTGGCGGAGGCGATGGCACCGGGCACGCCGACCCACGTCATCGGCATCCGCCCCGGCGAGAAGCTGCACGAGATCATGTGCCCCGCCGACGACTCGCACCTCACGCTCGAATTTCCCAAGCACTATGTGATCCGGCCCACCATCCGTTTCTACAACGTCGAGATGGACTACACGCTGGACGGGCTGGGCGAGCACGGCAGCCCGGTGCAGCAGGGCTATGAATACCACTCGGGCAACAACACGCACTTCCTGAGCCCTGCCGAGATCCGCGAGTTCAACCGCAAGGCAATGGCCTAACCGTGAAGCCACAGATGATCCCGTACGGCAGGCAGCAGATTTCCGAAGAAGATGTGGCGGCCGTAGCGGCCGTGCTGCGCTCCGACTTCCTCACCCAGGGCCCGGCCACGCCGGCATTCGAGGCGGCGCTGGCCCGCTACGTCGGCGCGCCGCATGCGGTGGCGGTCAACAGCGCCACATCGGCCTTGCACATTGCCTGCATTGCGCTGGGTGTGGAGCCCGGTGACTGGGTATGGACCAGCCCGAACAGTTTCCTCGCCTCGTCAAACTGCGCGCTGTACTGCGGCGCGCAGGTGGATTTCGTCGATATCAACGCTCTTGATCTCAACATGTCGGTGGCTGCGCTGCGCATCAAACTCGCTGCCGCACGTGAGGCGGGCCGCTTGCCCAAAGTCGTGATCCCGGTCGACTTTGCTGGCCGCTCTGCCCAGCTCAAGCCGATGCGAGCTCTGGCCGATGAATACGGCTTTGCGATCGTCGAGGACGCCTCCCACGCCGTGGGCGCGACCTACATGGGCCACAAGGTGGGTGGCCACGGCTGGGCCGACATCACGGTGTTCAGCTTCCACCCGGTCAAGATCATCACCACTGCCGAGGGCGGCATGGCCGTGACCCACAGCGCGAACCTGGCTAAGCGGCTGGAGCAGGCCCGCTCGCACGGCATGACGCGCGATCCAGCCGACATGACGCATGAGCCTGATGGCCCCTGGTACTACCAGCAGGTGAGCCTCGGCTACAACTACCGGCTGACGGAATTGCAGGCGGTGCTGGGCACCAGCCAGCTAGCGCGCATCGAGCCCTTCATCGAAAGGCGCCAGGCGATCCGCGCGCGTTATGACGAGCTGCTGGCCGGCACTGGCCTCATCTTGCCAGCGCCGGATGTGGATGGCCGCTCGGCGCTGCACCTGTACCCGGTGCAGGTGCCGTTGCATGAGCCTTCGGACACTCAGCCTAGCAAGCGCGGACGGCGCGCCATCTTCAAAGGCCTGCGGGCGCGGGGCATTGGCGTGAATGTTCACTACATCCCGATCCACACCCAGCCCTACTACGCCGCCATGGGTTTCAAGCCCGGCGACTTTCCCGCTGCCGAGTACTACTACGCAGGCGCCATCAGCCTGCCTATTCACGCAGGCATGACGGACGCTGACGTAGCCCAGGTGGCCGACTCCGTCAGGGCCGAACTGGCAGGATGA
>JANMBW010000529.1:0-2591 GCA_031360565.1 Polaromonas sp. | reverse complement strand
CACCGGCACAAAGGGTGACTCACCGCCGAACTCCTCGGGAATCACTTCTTCGGTAACCAGTTCCCCCTTGACGCGGTCCATATTGGCGTCAGGTTTGTCTATCTTGTTGATGGCCACCACGATCGGTACACCAGCCGCCTTGGCGTGCTTAATGGCTTCTCGGGTTTGCGGCATCACGCCGTCGTCTGCGGCCACCACCAGAATCACGATGTCGGTCGCCTGGGCACCGCGAGCGCGCATGGCGGTAAACGCTTCGTGGCCTGGCGTGTCCAGAAAGGACACCATGCCGCGCGGGGTTTCCACATGGTAGGCACCAATGTGCTGGGTAATACCGCCTGCCTCACCCGAAGCCACCTTGGCGCGACGGATGTAGTCGAGCAGCGAGGTCTTGCCGTGGTCGACGTGACCCATCACGGTCACCACTGGTGCACGTGGCAAGGATTCAGCCTGCTCGCCCTGAATGTCCTCATCGGTAAAGGCTTCTGGATCATCCAGTGCTGCTGTCACCGCCATATGACCCATTTCCTCCACCCCGATCATGGCGGTGTCCTGGTCCAGCGGCTGGTTGATGGTGACCATCTGACCCAGCTTCATCAGGTGTTTGATCACTTCTGATGATTTGACGCTCATCTTGTGTGCCAACTCGGCCACGGTGATGGTCTCTGGCACGTGAACTTCGATAGCCTTGAATTCAGTCGGCGCGATAAAGCTGGACTCAGGCCGGGCATCACGGTCGTTGGTCCGACGGCCACGTGGGCCGCCACGGAAATTGCCCCGACCCGGAACGCTGGTAGCACCCCGGGTAGGCAAGGCCTTTTTCTTGGCCGCGTCATCCTTCCAGGTAGACGACAGGTTTTCTGACTTGATTTCCTTTTTGCCCGCTACACCCGGCGCACCCGCTACCGCAGGCTTGACCGCACCCGGCGCACCAACCGGTTTGTGCAGCGTGCCCTTGATCGCAGCCTTGGGATCCACATGCGGAACCAGCACCCGCTTGGGCGCCGACATCATGGCGCGAATGCCGGCCGCTTCGGCTTCTGCCTTGCGACGGCGATCCTGCAGTTCCTGAGTTTTGGCGGCATCTGCCTGAAACTCGGCAGTGGCTTTGGCCTTTGCAGCAGCTTGCGCCGACGCTTGCAGGGCTGCCGCTTCAGCCGCCTTGCTGGCTTGTTCCGCCGCAGCCAGCTCGGCTGCTTTGGAGGCACCGGCATCGACGGGAGGAACTACCTTTTGGATCTTGCCTATGGTCGGCTTGGGCTTGGCAGCGGCTGCTGCCGCGGCCGCCTGGGCTACTTGAGCCGCAGTTTGGCGTTCTTGCTCCAGCACGGCTTCCTTGGCGTCGTGCTCTTCCCGCAAGCGCCGCTTTTCCAGCAATTCCTCTTCCTGACGGCGCAACAACTCGGCATGCCGGTTGGCTTCTTCCTCACGGCGAAGCAATTCAGCGTCGTCGGCCTGTGAAGTCGCCGGAGCAGCCACCGCTGCGGGCGGCACTTCTTCGGCAGCCGCGTCGGTACCATCTTCGCGCTTGATGAAAGTGCGTTTTTTACGCACTTCAACCTGGATGGTGCGGGCCTTGCCCGTAGCGTCAGCCTGCTTGATCTCACTGGTCGATTTTTTGACCAGCGTGATTTTTTTTCGTTCGGCCGAAACCGTGCCGTGGCTGGCTTGAAGATAGCCGAGCAATTTTTGCTTGTCGGCCTCCGACAGGGGGTCGGTGGCTTGGGTTCGTGCCACGCCTGCGCTGGTCAATTGCTCGATCAGGGTAGCGGTGGATTTATTGAGTTCAGCTGCGAATTCGGCGACGGTGATGGTACTGGACATATTTGGTTTTCCTGACGGGCCTTCATGATCATTGCTCTTCGGCCGCTGCCGGCTTTTCAGCAGCAACAGTGGCCTCAGGCGTGGCGGCATCGGTAAACCAATGGGCTCGCGCGGTCATGATCAGGGCAGTGGCGTCTTCTGTAGACTGGCCGGTGATATCGGTGAGTTCGTCGGTGGCCAGATCGGCCAGGTCATCGCGGCTGTGAATGCCCGCTGCTTCAAGCTTGGCGGTCAGCTCAGGCGTGATACCGGCCACGTCGCGCAGCTTTTGCGAGACGCCTTCGGCATTTTCTTCCCTGGCAATTTCCATGGTCAGCAGGGCGTCTTTGGCGCGCGTGCGCAGCTCATTGACGGTGTCCTCGTCGAAAGACTCGATCTCCAGCATTTCCTGCAGCGGCACGTAAGCCACTTCTTCCAGGCTGGTGAAGCCTTCCGAGATCAGGATGTCGGCGATTTCCTCGTCCACATCGAGTTTTTCCATGAACAGCTTGCGACTGGTGTCGGTCTCGCTGGCCTGCTTCACGGCTGACTCGTCGGCCGTCATGATGTTGATTTTCCAGCCGGTCAATTCAGCCGCAAGGCGAACGTTCTGACCACCGCTACCGATCGAGATCGCGAGGTTTTCTTCATCCACCACAACATCCATGGCGTGACGCTCTTCGTCCACCACAATCGACGACACATTGGCCGGAGCCAGGGCGCCAATCACAAACTGGGCCGGGTCTTCACTCCACAACACAATGTCAACACGCTCACCGGCGAGTTCATTG
>JANMBW010000525.1:0-6687 GCA_031360565.1 Polaromonas sp. | reverse complement strand
CAGCCTGCGCTCTGGCATCACGAGACCGCCAACAAGGAAACCAACGAACGGACCTGATGCACCGATTTCCGGTATCGCATCAAAACTTTATTGGTCCGTTTATCCCTCGACTTTTTCGATCGCGCCGCTGCGGGCCGATTTGAACACCGCCTCCAGCGCTGAAATGTTGGCACTCATCTGAGCTTGCGGCACCGGATAGGGCGCACGACCTAGCGCGGCATCGGCAAACGCTTCAAGATTGGCCAGCACCGGCGAGACCGGCGGGTAGGGCACGCTGCTCGAGCGCCCGCCGTTGACGCCGCGAATGCACTGGGTCAGGGTCCAGCCTTCTGACGCTTCGGGATGCGCTTTGTCGCGCACTTCTACCCAACCCTTGCTGCCATAGATGGCAAAGCGCCCTTCAAACGGCGTCGCCAAAATGGCGCTGATAAGTGCGTGCCCGCCGGTCTTGAAATTCACCAAAATCGCCAGCGTGTCGCCATTGACCAGCGGACTGCCGAGCTGTTTGACACTGGCGTAAACCTGCTCGGCTTGGCCAAACACGCCGACTGACAAATCGAGCAAATGGATGCCAGTGGCCGTCATTGGACCAGCGGGCGCTTCTTTTGCGGACATGCGCCAATTGTCAGGGGTCAAGGTGAGGAATTTGTCCTGGCTGAAATTCGCTTCGACCTGCAGTGCCGTACCCAAAACGCCGGAATGCAGCAGGCGCATGGCCTCGATGATGGGCGGCTCAAAACGCCGCTCATGCCCCACCGCAAGCGTCACCCCATGGTGGTTGACTGCGGCTACCGCACGCAACACCTCCGCCCGGGACATGCACAGGGGCTTCTCGCAAAACACATGCTTGCCGGCCCCGGCGCACGCTTCAATCTGCTCGGCATGCTGGGTGTGGGGCGTACACAAAATCACGCCTTCGACAGCGGGATCAGCCAGGACTTTTTCCAGACTGCTTTCAAAAGCGATGCCATGCGAGGCTGCGAACGCCTGGCCGGTCTCGGCATTGACATCCACCGCCTTAACCAGCCTGAGCTTGGAATTGCCTTTGAGCTGGGGAAGAATGGTTCGGCCCCACCAGCCCAGACCGATCAGGGCCACGTTCAGCATGATGCGAGCACCGTTGACGTCATTTGAAATGAGCTTTCTTTATTTTTCTGCATGCGGGCATCAGTCAAAATTTAATATCGATTGAGCATACAGTGGTTCATTCCACATCCTCAATGATCAAAAGATCATTTAACCACCTTTGCCATGAACCACGCACCCACTGCCATCACCCGACTTGACGATTCGTTCCGCTGGCCCGGCGGCAAGCGGGTGGCGGTGATTTTCAATATTGCCTACGAAGCCTGGTCGGACGGCCAGGCGCCCGGCATCGGTCCCATGGGCAATGTCCTCAAACCCGGATTTTTTGACACCAACGCGCATTCCTGGGCCAGCTTTGGTCTGGTACGCGGCATTCACCGCTTGCTGGGAATTGCTGAAAAACATGGTGTCAAAACCAGCGTCATGGTCAACGGCGTGATCTGTGAGCGAGATCCGGCAACGGTCAAACGCATTGCTGAGCTGGGCCATGAAATCGTCAACCATTCATGGGGAATGGACGTCATTCCGGTGTACTTTGACGAAGCGGGAGAGCGCGCGAATTTTCAGCGCAATCACGACGCGTTGGTACGTACATCGGGCGTGACCCCCACCGGCTGGATCAGCCCGCGCGGCACCGGCAGCCTGATTACCCCGCACCTGCTCGCAGAGGCCGGCTATACCCACCATGGCGACGTCAACGATGACGATCGCCCCTACGTGATGCACTTTGGCAGTCAGCGCATCGTCGGTATTCCGCTAACCATGGATGTCAACGATCTGCCAACCTGCATCCGCTACGGCCACGGCCCGCGCCACATGCTCGACAGCTTCGACGACACTTTTACCGCCATGCGCGAGCACGAAAATGTGCCGCTGATGCTCGATGTGACCGCGCACACCCACGTGATGGGCCGGCCGTCCGGCGCCTGGGTGTACGACGCCATCATGGCCAGGGTCAAAGCCACGCCCGACGTGTGGGTCTGCACCCGAGATGAAATGGCCCGCTACGTTCTGGCCAACGTGTAATCACAAGGACGCCCGCATGATTCAACGCCGTCACGCCCTGCTGGGCTTGGGAGCTGCCTGCAGCGCCCCCCAACTCGTCTGGTCACAAAACGCACCCTGGCCGACTAAGCCCATCAAACTGGTCGTGGCCTTTGCGCCCGGTGGTCCGGCCGACATCATTGCGCGTTTTTTGTCGCAGCGCCTGAGTGACCGCCTCAAGCAATCCGTGGTGGTGGAAAACCGCGGCGGTGCGGGCGGCAATGTGGCGGCGCAGGCGGTGGCGCGTGCTGAACCCGATGGCTACACCTTGCTGGTGACCACCAGCGCCCTGGCGGTCAATCCGGCCCTGTCACGCAAGGCCGGTTATGACCCCCTGAAGGACTTTGCCACGGCCGGGATAGTGGCGGGCACGCCCAATTTGCTGGTCGCTTCACCCAGCCTGCCGGTGCAGAACCTGAAAGACGTGTTCAAACTTGCCAAGACCGAAAACCTCAACTTCGCCACAGCCGGCGGCGGCACCACGCCCCACCTGAGTGCTGCCTACCTCTTCAAGTCACTGGCCAAGGTCAATATTGTTCATGCGCCATTTACCGGCGCCGGGCCGGCCCTCAATGCCGTGATGGGCAACCAGATACAGCTGGCCAGCGTGGCGCTGCCCGCAGCCGTGTCACTGGTCAAGGCAGACAAAGTCAAGCCGCTGGCCGTCACCAGCGCCAAGCGGGCGCCATCCATGCCGGACGTGCCCACTGTGGCCGAGCTGGGATTTCCGGGTTTCAACTTCGCGACCTGGGTAGGCGTGTTTGCGCCGGCCAAAACACCGGCAGAAATCGTCGAGCGGATCAACTCCGAACTCAACCTGATTTTGTTCATTCCCGAGTTTCAGCAGCAACTCGATCAGGCCGGATTCAGCCCGATCGGCGGGTCGATGAAAAGCGCATCCGACTACCTGAAAGCAGAACTGCTGAAATACGCCAAGGTCGTCAAGGAAACCGGCATCACAGCCGATTAATGCCGGCCAGCGCGCGGCAGACTAACGAAGCCCGTCCCACAACAGCTTGCAGCCTGTGAGAAACATGCCGAAGTAAATCAGCCGGTAAAACAGGATCGGATTGATGCGCTTGGCCACGCGCACTCCCATCCACACGCCAACAGGTGCCAGTGGCAGCAACACCAGTGAGGTCGACATGTTCTGCGCGTCCAGCAGGCCTAGCCAGGCGTAGGGAATCCATTTGGACAGGTTGATGACAAAATAGAAAAACGCCATGGTGGCTGTAAACGTCATGGGGGCCAGCCGGAGCGGAATCACATAGGCATTGAGCGGCGGGCTGCCGGCATGCGCCACAAAGCTGGTAAAGCCGGAAAGGGTGGTCAACACTGCGCCCAACCATTTCGGCGGTGGCGGGCTGTCGGGGCGCGGCGGAAACAGCAAACGCTGCGCCAGAAATAGCAGTGTGCAGCCGCCCACGATGCCAGCTACCCAATGCGAATCCAGCACCTTGAAAAGTAGGGTGCCCACAACCGTCCCGATGATGCCGAAGGGCAGCAGGAACTTGAGCAAGTCGCGGTCAAAACGGTGCCGGAACGCAGCCAAGCCGAGCAGGTCCACCAGCAAAAGGACAGGCATCAAGATGGCCGCCGCTTGCGGCACGGTGATCGCCAAGGCCATCAGCGGCACTGCGAGAGAGCCAAAGCCGGCACCAAACCCGCTTTTGCTAATCCCCATCAACAACACGGCGGGCACCGCCACCGCATAGAAAAACGGGTCGGTGATGCCCGCGAAAATCAAAGTACGGAGCAGGCCTGCTCAAAACTCAGGCGTGGATTGCGTTTGAACAACTTGCTGTCGTCGCCATAGCCCAGGTTGATCAGGAAATTAGCCTGCAGGCGCCCGTCCGCAAAAAACTCGGCATTGACCTTGGCGAGGTCGACACCGCTCATGGGCCCGCAGTCGAGACCCACCGCACGGGCGGCGATCATGAAATAAGCACCGCCCAGCGTGCCGTTACGCGTGGCTGTTCCCTGAGCGAGGGGAACGTTGCCCTCAAACATTTCCTTGGCGCCCGCGACGTGCCAGATCTGCGGCATATGCTCATAAAACCGGGTGTCGGTGGCGACGATCACCGTGATAGGGGCCACCTTGGTTTTCTCGACATTGCCGGGTGACAAGGCCGGAATCAGGCGCGCGCGCGATTCAGGACTGCTTAGAAAAACATAGCGCGTCGGCTGGCTGTTCATCGAGGTGGCGCCCATCTTGGCGATGTCATACACCTCCTGAAGCAGCGCCATGGGTACCGGTTGGTCCAGAAAACCATTGGCAGTTCGGGCGTCGAAAAAAATCTGGTCGAGGCAGGCTTGGGCAATTTTCATCGGTGTGTTTCTAAAGTGAGAAGTTAAAGATCAATTATGAAAGACATTACTCGGGCTTGATGTTCAGTTCGCGTATCAGCTTGGACCAGCGATCGACATCGCGCCGGACCAGTGCGCGGGTTTCACCCAGCGACAAGCTCAGCGAACGCCCACCGGCCTTACGGAAAACGTCGCTGACATCCTTGGACGCGATGATGGTGTCGAGTTCGGCACGCAGGCGGGCCAGCACCTTGGGCGGCGTTCTGGACGGCGCAAACAAGCCGAACCAGGATTCGAGTTCCAGCTTGGCGACGCCACTTTCGGTGATGGTGGGAACATCGGGCAGGGTTGGCTGCCGCTCTGCGCCAGAGACCGCCAGAGCGCGCGCATTGCCAGCCTCAATCTGCGTACGCGCGGTAGGCGACAGGTCAAAAAACAGATCAACCCGCCCGCCCACCAGATCCTGGTAGGCCGCCTGGGCGCCCCGGTAGGGGACATGCGTCAGGCTCACCCCGGCCTGCTGCCACAGCGCTGCCGCCAGCACGTGCTGGCCAGATCCTACGCCAGCAGAGGCGTAGTTGAGCTTGCCCGGATTGGCCTTGGCATAAGCGATCAACTCAACCAGAGACTTATAAGGCAGGTCCTTTCGGCCCATCAAGGTATAGCTGTAAGAGACTGCCAGACCCAAGGGTTCGAAATCCCGCAAGCTGTTGTACGGCGGGTTGGCATACAAGCCCATATTGAGGGCGAGATTGGAGATAGATCCGGTCAGCAGCGTGTAGCCGTCGGGCTCGGCCTTGGCCGCCAAATCGGTGCCGACCAGCGTACCGGAACCGGTACGATTTTCGACCACCACTGGCTGACCCAGCGATTTGCTGAGGCGATCCGCCAGTATCCGCGCGACAAAATCAAAACCGCCGCCAGGCGGTTGCGGCACGATCACGCGCAGCGGTTTACTCGGAAATGCGCCCTGCGCGAATCCAGTGCCCGCGCTGAATGCCGCCAGGGCAGCAAGCACCCGCCTGCGATTGAAAAATGGCATCATGAAGAAATCCCCTGCAAGGTGGGTCAAGAAAATGTCAGCGCGAAATGTCAACGCTCAAGTTCACCACCAGCCAGCCAGCGAGCGCCGCGCTGGTAAAGCTGGTCTACCACTGGCCCCTTGAGCATCGGCATGTCAAGTTTGACGGTGTAGCCAATGCGGGTCTGGATATAGGCCAGGTGCCGATAGCCTTCCGGGAAAGTGGCCAGGGCCTTCTGATCGAGCGTGACGACCGCAGTGGAGTCGACCGGATCGATACGGTCTTTTTCATAGATCGGCTGGCGGTGCAGCAGCTTCCACTGACCTTCGTGGATGACGACAAAATCGTAAAAGCGTCCGGTACACACCACATCGCACAGCACTGGTCCATCGACGCCCTCGACCATGCCGCGCTGCGAGATGGTCATCTTGGTTTGTGCGATGGCGCGCTCGCCACTGACTTCCACAGCCGAGCCGCCGAGAAAGTGCAGAATGCTGACGCCTTTATTCCATCCCTCTTGCGTGACGCGAATAAAGTCTCGAAACGGTCCCTGAAACCAGGTCGCCATCATCACACCTTCAGGGTGCCAGACTGTTGCAAAGCGCTCCCAGTCGCCAGCATCACGCCACACCGCCCAGCGTTCAACCATCTGGCGGATCAATAACTCGCTGTTCAACTGGCTGCTCATGGCTTCATTCATTGACGGTCTCCTGAAAGGGATTGAACGCGTGCGCGCCCTTGGCAGCTGAACTTTCATAGTCCACCTGGTAACGCGCGGTGCGCAGGCCTGCGAGTTCATGCTTGACGCGCAAATGCTCAGGGTGAACGGCGTAGGCATCGAGCGCATCCTGATTTTCAAACTCGGTATACAGCATGACATCACAGGCGTAGTCGATGCGGCTTGAATCGACGCCGACCTCGAGATGCAGCAATCCGGGAATACGCCCACGCAAGGACTCGAAGCTACGCTGAAGTTGCGCGATCACCGCTGACTTTTCGGCCGGCGTGTCACCGCGTACGTTCCACATCACGACGTGTTTGATCACGGCTCGCTCTTTATCCGGGCGCAGCGCCGTTGTTTATGCTGCAGGGGCAAATCCGGCCTTTTGTGGCCACAAATTGGTGAAAGCCTGAATGCTGGTGCTGGCGTACAGCCCCGCCCGGGTGAACGGCTCGTTGGCCAGCCACGCTTGCGCGGCTTCACGCGACTGAAAATCAATCGCCAGCA
>JANMBW010000498.1:0-4305 GCA_031360565.1 Polaromonas sp. | reverse complement strand
CTTGACCACATCGCGCAGGCCGGCCTGCATCGCGGCTTCCAGCGGCGCGGTGTTGGCGCTGTCTTCGATGAAATCGCCCAGATGGGAATCATCGTCGTCACCGATCGGTGTTTCCATCGAGATCGGCTCTTTCGCGATCTTCATGATCTTGCGGATCTTGTCTTCAGGAATCTCCATCTTCGCGGCCAGAATGCTGGCGTCCGGCTCAAAGCCAAATTCCTGCAAATGCTGTCGCGAAAGGCGGTTCATCTTGTTGATGGTCTCGATCATGTGCACCGGAATACGGATGGTGCGCGCCTGGTCCGCGATTGACCGCGTGATCGCCTGGCGAATCCACCACGTCGCGTAGGTCGAAAATTTGTAGCCGCGGCGGTATTCGAACTTGTCGACCGCTTTCATCAAACCGATGTTGCCTTCCTGAATCAAATCGAGAAACTGCAGGCCGCGGTTGGTGTACTTTTTCGCGATCGAGATCACCAGGCGCAGGTTGGCCTCGATCATCTCTTTTTTGGCATCACGCGAGTTGGTCTCGCCTTCGTTCATGCGCTTGTTGATGTCTTTCAGGTGGCCGAGTGGCACCACGACACGCGCCTGCAGGTCCGCGAGTTTTTGCTGCAGTTCCTGAATCGGTGGAATGTTGCGGGCCATAATTGCCGACCACGGCTTGCCCGAGGCAACCTGCTTTTCAACCCATTTGAGATTAAGCAGGTTGGGCGGAAAGTCCTTGACAAAAGTTTCCTGCGGCATGCCGCACTTTTCGACAATGATGCGGCGCAGCTCACGCTCTTTTTTCCGTACATCCAGAACCTGGCCGCGCAGCAGGTCGCACAGTTTTTCAATGGTTTTGGCAGTGAAGCGCACGGTCATCAGCTCATCGCTCAGGGCCTTCTGAGCCTTGATGTAAGTCGGCGTGCCGTAACCTTCCTTATCGTAAGTTTTATGAACTTTCTCGAATAATGAAGCAATCTTGTCGATGCGGGTGAGGGCTTCTTTTTTCAGTTCTTCCAGCTTTTTGGTCAATGCCTTGGAGCCACCTTTGCCGTCGTCGTCATCTTCTTCGTCGAACTCGTCAAAATCTTCTTCGGCCACGTAATCGTCGGCTTCGTTCGGGTTCGAAAAGCCGTCTACCACGGTCGAGATGACGATCCTGCCTTCACGGATTTCTTCCCCCAAACGAAGTATTTCTGCAATGGTGGCCGGACTTTCAGAAATCGCCTCCATCATGCGCATGAGGCCGCCCTCGATGCGCTTGGCGATCTCGATTTCGCCTTCACGGGTCAGCAGTTCGACCGTACCCATTTCGCGCATGTACATGCGCACCGGGTCAGTGGTGCGGCCAAACTCGCTGTCCACGGTAGACAGGGCGGCTTCCGCAGCTTCTTCAGCTTCTTCTTCGGTTGAGCCGGCAGGCGCGTTGGCGGTGATCAGCAGGGTTTCTGCATCGGGCGTCTGCTCGTACACGGCCACACCCAGATCGTTCAGGGTGATGATGACGGCGTCGAGTGTTTCAGCGTCGATCAACTTGTCGGGCAAATGATCCGAAATTTCGCCGTGGGTCAGGTAGCCGCGAGTTTTGCCCAGCTTGATCAGTGCCTTCAGGCGCATACGCCGCTTGAGCATGTCTTCTTCAGACAGTACCGTTTCATCCAGGCCAAACTCTTTCATCAAGGCGCGTTCTTTGGCCTTGCTGATCTTCATGCGCAGCGGCTTGACCTTTTCAGTCGTTTCAACCGCTGGCTCCTCAAATTCGGCCACTACATCGGACAGGTCCTCTTCGCCCTCGCCAGCCAGTGCTGCCTTGGGTTTGCGGCCACGTTTAGCGCCGCCTGCGGCAGAAGAGCTGTCAACAGCCGCGGGACTTTTAGGCGGACGACCAGGTTTTTTCTTCGACGGCGCATCTGCAACGGTTGCGGCGACGGGTTTGGCTTCGGGAACGGGCTTGAGAGGCACTAGGGAAACTTTCTTCTTGGACAAATCAGGTTTGGCAGCGGGTTTGATGCGGCTTTTATCAACCGGCGACCCAATGGAGGTGGTGGGCTTTTTGGTTTTTTCAACCGCCCCAGCCTTGCCGACTGGCTTGGCGGCCTTTTTTACTGCAGCAGTTGCAGTGGCTTTGACGGTCCTGGCGGCGGTGACAACGGGCTTTTTAAGCTTCTGGGGCTTTTGCAAAGGCATGGCGAGCTCTCCGGGCGTCAAAAAAACTTTTAACCACAAAGCCCCAACGATGTGCGGTCATTGAGGCCATCGAAAAGTTGACCTGCAAAACGCATCACGGCACGGGGCGCAAAAGGGCCCAAATGAATTGGGCAGTCAGGCAAGCTGTATGGGCGAACATTTGGTGTGCAGTCCTTGCGGGGGAGTGGCCATCACAAAGGTGAACATTCCGTGGTTGCGGAAGGCCTGAGCCGGAGGTGCTGCTGTCGCGCTTGCCGTATCGAAAATCGGATTATACCCTGTTGCCCGTATTTTGGGCGCTGTCAGCGTCATTTTTATGGCTTATTTTCAGCGCGCAGTTCGGGTCCGTTTTTCAAACTCTCGGCCAGTTCGCGATAGCGCTGCAGGGCCGCAGGATCGGTGGCGGCGCGACTCGCAAGGTCTTTCATTTCGAGCTGGCGCTGGATCTTGAGCAGCTGATTGAGAATACTTCTGACCTCATTCCAGTCGCCCTCGATGCCCTCCGGAATCTGTGCAATCTGGGCAACGGCATGGTTCTCGTGTGGGTGTCCCCGCAGGCCCTCGCGCAGCGCCGCCCAGGGCTGTGGCCCGTGCTCATGCAGCTGGCTTTCCAGCCAGGTAAACAGCGCACCATGTGGATTGGGCAAAGCTGACAGCAAGCCGTGCTCGTCCGGCGTCAAACGGTCCCAGCTTCGAGGCTCGATCAGCAATTGGCGGAGCACCCGGTCTTCTCTGGAGGCCGGCAGCAGGCGGCCAGCTACGCGGCGGGGCGCGCGCGTACTGGCGCTTGCCAGGGACGGCGAGAAGTAGGGCTCGGATGCCGAATAATCGGGCTCCTGCTGCCAGGGTTCTGGCAGGCCCATATCGCTCCCGCTCTGGCGAATTGGACCTGAATCTGAAGGCCAATCAGGGCTGGAGCCCAGCGCATTCGTGCGGGGTATGCTATGCTTTTTGTAGCCTGATGGGCCGGCGCCTAGATAGCCTGCAGCGGCCGGTTGCCACAACTCCAGCAAGTCTCTGACGTCGATCAGCACCTTGTCAGCAATCTCGGCCAGCAACTGGCGCCGCAGCGCGCCGTCGGGCAAAAGACTCCACAGCGGGCGGGCGTTACTGGCCATGTGGGCACGGCCTTCTGCCGTGTCCAGGTCGCAGCCGTCCGCGGCAGCTTCCAGCATGAATTTACTCAAAGGCAAGGCCTTGGCAATATAGTCCGCAAAACCGTCGCTTCCGTGTTCGCGGATGTAGCTATCTGGGTCGTGTTCTGCCGGCAAAAATAAGAACTTGACGGTACGGACATCGGTGGCAAAGGGCAGGGCGGCGTCGAGTGCCTTGCGGGCAGCGCGCCGGCCTGCGGCGTCACCGTCAAAGCTGAAGACCACGGAGTCGGTGAAGCGAAACAGCTTTTGCACATGCTCGGCGGTGCATGCCGTACCCAGCGTGGCTACGGTGTTGGCAAAGCCCAGCTGGGCCAGTGCCACCACGTCCATGTAGCCCTCTGTGACCAGCGCATAGCCATGCTGGCGCAGGGCGGTGCGGGCTTCAAACAGACCGTAGAGCTCTCGGCCCTTGCTGAACACCGGCGTTTCCGGCGAATTGAGGTATTTGGGTTTGTCATCGCCGAGCACGCGACCGCCAAAGCCAAT
Organism: Polaromonas sp.; assembly: GCA_031360565.1. Lineage (GTDB taxonomy): Bacteria > Pseudomonadota > Gammaproteobacteria > Burkholderiales > Burkholderiaceae_C > Polaromonas. The sequence continues at coordinate 487 of JANMBW010000498.1, read as the reverse complement.
GCACTCACCCTTGACGTTGCGAATCGGGAACATGACCCTGTCTCGAAAGCGGTCGTAGCGTTTGGCTTCGCCCTGGGGGTTGTCTTCCCCGGCCTCGCCGCTGATCACCAGTCCGCTTTCAACCAGTAATGGGTCGTTGTAGTCGGGAAACACGCTGGCCAGGCTGCGCCACCCTTCCGGGGCATAACCCAGGCCAAAGGTTTTGGCGATCGCACCGGTCAGTCCGCGGCTCTTGAAGTAGCCAATGGCCCGCTCGGAGCCGCGCAGATGCTGGATATAAGCCAGGCCCGCTTTTTCAAGCACGCTGGTGAGGGTAGCCTGCTGCTCGCGAACCTGCGCCGCCTTCGCCCGATCTTGCGGCGATACGTCGTCCTGCGGCATCTGCAAGCCGACTTGCTGGGCCAGGTCTTTGACAGCCTCGATAAAGGTCATGCCGGCCTGGTCCATCAGAAAGCTGATCGCATTGCCGTTTTTGCCACAGCCAAAG
>JANMBW010000445.1:0-16395 GCA_031360565.1 Polaromonas sp. | reverse complement strand
ACGATGCACGCGACGATTTTGTGATGTATTTTGTCGGCCCAACCCCTGCGGCCATCATGCAGGTGCAGCGCAATCTCCTAGTGCAGGACACTGTGGGCCTGATGGAGCGTCACTTTGACGGCTCTGAGCTAGGCGAAGTGGTGGCCGCTATTGATAAGTTATTCGCGCAGCGCTTCGACGCACTGGCAAGCTCGATGCAACTCGGAAAACCTCCAAGGGGACTGGGTGGTCCATCAGGCGGAGTGGGGCATGGCGGCGGGCGCAAGCCGCGCCATCTGCATTGACGCTAAGGCTGAGTAAGGTCAACCGTGAGCTTGAAACCTAAGCCTGTCAAGTAAACATTGACCACTTTGTGACCTTCATCGATCAGGTCGAACGCATGGGGATCGAGCAACCAGTTCTGAATCAGGCCGTCTACCAAAGCATGCAGTCCCTGCGCCGCGATGGCAGGTGGCACCGGCAGGCTCAATGCCTGACTTTCTGCCGACCGATTCAAACCCTGTTCGACATGCGCCAGGAATTCGCTGCGCACACGAATATGACGTGACCGGACAGCCTTCAACTCGTCGATGTATTCCACTTTTTGAGTGGCCACTTCAAGTACCCGGCGCGTCTGATCATCCGTGGCGATCCGATGCAGAGCTTGGTGCATCGCTCGCCTGATCTGTTCCAGCGGGGGGCTTTCAAGGGCTAGCCCGATGTTTTCAAACGCCTGCTCCAGAGGAAGCGTGACCCGTTCCATCATCGCGTTGAACAGGTCGGCCTTGTCCTGGAAATGCCAATAAATAGCACCCCTGCTGGCCCCTGCCTGTTTGGCAATGTCGTTGAGTGAGGTGCGGGACACGCCTCGCAACTGAAAAAGCACTTCTGCCGCGTCCAGCAAATGGTGCCGTGTGGTGAGGGCGTCTTCTTTTGTGCGGCGAGCCAAAGCGGCCTTTCAAGAAAGCTTGTCGACATCATAAACATACATTCATCAATGTATGTAAAATAAAAACTCGGGAAAAACCCTTGATCTCAAACCGAGTTAGATGGGTGCTTTCGACCGTGTGTCTGCTTCTTGCCCTCAAGTATTTTGTAGAACCCCCTCGTTGTTTAAAGGACCCCCCATGTCAACGGCCGCATACAGTCCGAATGGTTCACCGGCTTTGACGCGGATAACCGGTCTAAAAAAAGTTTCTGCGCGTCGGGTTTTTATGCTTTTTTTCCTGCTCGCGTTGACCTCTGTTTTCATTGTGAGCTGTGGCAAAAGCGGCAGCTCAGGCGCGCCAGCGGCCGGCGGTGCAGCGCCTGCCGCTGAAGTCGGTGTGGTGACGGTCAGTCTGGCCGATGTTGGACTGGTCACTGAGCTACCTGGGCGTTTGGAAGCGTCCCGAATCGCGCAGGTCAGAGCGCGTGTTGCCGGCATATTGCAAAAGCGCCTGTTTCAGGAAGGCAGTGATATCCGGGCCGGTCAGAGTCTTTTTGTCATTGACCCTGCTCCCTACTCTGCGCTGGTCGCCAGCGCCAGGGCGGGGCAGGCGCGTGCCGAGGCCAATGTGGCTCAGACAACCCTGCTGGCAGAGCGTTATAAAACGCTGGTCGAGGCCAACGCCGTCAGCAAGCAGGAATACGCTAATGCGAGCGCGGCGCAAAAGCAGGCAGAGGCTGATGTGGCCGTGGCCAAGGCGAATGTTCAGACCAGCAGTATTAATCTGGCTTATGCAACCGTGACAGCGCCCATTTCCGGCCGCATTGGCAGAGCCCTGGTCACAGAGGGCGCACTGGTGGGGCAGGGCGAAGCCACACAGCTGGCGGTGATTCAGCAAATCAATCCGGTGTATGTGAACTTCACCCAGTCGGCTGCAGACGTCATGAAGCTTCGAAGTGCACTGGACAGCGGACAGGTCAAGCGTGCCGATGGCGTTGATGCTGCCAGTGTTCGTATCGTTCTGGAAGACGGCACCGAGTACGCCAAACCGGGCCGGCTGCTGTTTTCTGATCTGACAGTGGATGGCACCACCGGTCAAATTACCTTGCGGGCTGAAGTTCCCAACCCGACTGGACAGCTGTTGCCGGGCTTGTACGTCCGGGTGCGGCTGGAGCAGGCCCAAGCGCGTAACGCTATCTTGCTTCCGCAGCAGGCGGTGGCCAGAACGGCACAGGGCGACACGGTCATGGTGGTGACCGAGGACGGAAAAGTTACTTCCCGCCCTGTCAAGGTCGGTTCGGCCAAGGGGACCCAATGGGTAGTGCTCAACGGCTTGACGGCAGGCGAAAAGGTCATGGTCGATGGCTTTCAAAAGCTCAAGCCTGGTGCTACTGTCAAGCCGGTTCCATGGCGTGAGCCCGGCGCAGCAACTGCTGCTAGCGCTGCTTCGCCAGCATCGTCTGCGCCGAAATAAGGGTCAGCACGATGGCAAAGTTTTTCATTGATCGTCCCATATTTGCGTGGGTGATCGCGCTTTTCATCATCGTTGTCGGCCTGGTGTCGGTTACGCAATTGCCGATTTCCCAATATCCGCCGGTGGCGCCGCCCTCGATTGTGGTGGCAGCAACCTACCCGGGCGCTTCTGCACAGGTGGTGGAAGACAGCGTACTGGGCGTCATCGAGCGCGAGATGAATGGATCGCCCGGCCTGATCTACATGGAAGCGGTAGCGCAAGCCAACGGCACTGGAAACATCACCCTGAGTTTTGAGCCCGGTACTGACCCCAGTCTTGCTCAGGTAGATGTTCAAAACCGTCTGGCCCGTGCCGCACCGCGGCTGCCCCAGGTGGTCACGCAGCAGGGTGTGCGCGTCGATAAATCCAACAGTGCCTTTTTGCTGTTTGTGATTCTGGCCTCGGACAATCCGGCGCTGGATCCGATTGCACTTGGCGATTACGCTGCCAGAAACGTAGTGCCTGAGTTGCAACGCTTGCCTGGCATAGGTCAGGCCCTGGAGTTTGGAACCCAGCGCGCCATGCGAATCTGGATCGATCCAGCCAAACTCACCGGCTTTGCCCTCTCGACGGCCGATGTCACCAATGCGGTTCGCTCGCAGAATGCGCAGATCGCTTCAGGCTCGATCGGCGAGTTGCCCAACGTCGCGGGCCAAGGTATTGCGGCCACTGTGGTGGTTCGGGGTCAGCTGTCCAACGTGGAACAGTTTGGCAATGTCATTCTTCGTGCCAATACGGATGGTTCCACCGTGCGCTTGCGTGACGTCGCCCGAATAGAACTGGGCGCCGAGTCCTATTCCCGATCGACTCGACTCAATGGCAATCCGTCTACCGGCATAGGTTTGCAACTGGCGCCTGATGCCAACGCACTGTCGGCCGCCAAGGCAGTAAAAGCCAAGATGGAGCAGCTCAAGGCCAACTTTCCCGCTGGCATGAAATATTCGATTCCCTATGACAGCTCGGTATTTGTCGACATCTCCATCAAGCAGGTAGCGGTGACATTGCTGGAAGCCATCATCCTGGTGTTTCTGGTGATGTACCTGTTTCTGCAAAATATTCGGTACACCATCATTCCAACCATTGTGGTGCCGATCGCCTTGTTAGGTACCTTTGCCACTTTGCTGGCGCTGGGCTTTTCAATCAATGTGCTGACCATGTTTGGCATGGTACTGGTGATTGGCATCGTGGTGGATGACGCCATTGTGGTGGTGGAAAATGTAGAGCGCATCATGAGCGAAGAGGGCCTGAGCCCGCTTGATGCCACGCGCAAGGCGATGAGTCAGATCTCGGGCGCCATCATTGGCGTGACGGTTGTCCTGATTGCGGTATTTGTGCCACTGGCGTTTTTTGCTGGCTCGGTCGGAAACATTTACCGGCAATTTTCTGCCGTGATGGTCGCAGCCATAAGCTTTTCCGCGCTGCTGGCCTTGTCTCTAACGCCGGCACTTTGTGCCACTTTGCTTAAACCGGTTGAGGCCGGCCACCACCACGCCAAGACGGGGTTTTTTGGCTGGTTCAACCGGGGCTTTTCCAGCACGGCCAAAAACTACGAGAGCTTGGTCGCCCGATTGCTGCGGCGCGCCGGCCGTTACCTGCTGATCTACGTTGCCATTATTGGCGTGATTGCCGTACTCTACAGCCGACTTCCGACCTCATTTTTACCCCAGGAAGACCAGGGAAACCTGTTGGTCAACATCCAGTTGCCCCCAGGCGCGACGCTGGAGCGCACGCGCTCGGTGGTACAGCAGGTGGAGGCCTTCATGCTCAAGCAACCCGAAGTCGAAAGCATGGTGGGCGTGCTGGGTTTCAGCTTTGCGGGACAAGGCCAAAATGCCGGTCTGGCATTTGTCACACTGAAGAATTGGGATGAACGCAAGGGCGACGGGCAATCCGCACAGGCGATTGCGGGGCGCTCTTTTGGCGCACTGTCGGGCATTCGGGATGCGTCGGTGTTTCCGCTCAGTCCACCGCCAATTCGCGAGCTTGGCACCAGCAGCGGTTTTACCTTCAGGTTGCAAGACCGTTCCGGTGCGGGGCGTGAAGCCTTGCTGGCAGCCAGAGGCCAGTTGTTGGGCCTGGCATCGCAAAGCCCTGTGCTGGCCCAGGTCCGGCCCGATGGTCTGGAAGACTCGCCTCAGCTGGAACTGAATATTGACCGCGACAAAGCGAACGCGCTGGGTGTCAGCTTTGACGCCATCAATGCCGCGTTGTCAACGTCGCTGGGCTCCAGCTATATCAACGACTTCCCTAATCAGGGCCGACTGCAGCGCGTGATCGTGCAGGCCGATGCCCCAGCGCGCATGCAGCCGGACGACCTGCTCAAGCTCAACGCGAGCAACGCCAGAGGTCAATCGGTGCCTTTTGCGGCGTTTGCCAAACTCGATTGGGTGCAGGGCGCCGCCCAGACCGTGCGCTACAACGGCTATCCGGCGATGCGCATCAGCGGTGCTGCCGCGCCGGGCTACAGTACGGGCGCTGCCATTGCCGAGATGGAAAAAATCGCCGCCCAACTGCCACCCGGGTTTGGCTATGAATGGAGCGGCCTGTCGCGAGAAGAAAAAATCGCCGGCTCTCAGGCCATGGTCTTGTATGCCTTTGCCATTCTGGCGGTTTTTCTGTGCCTGGCGGCGTTGTACGAGAGCTGGTCCATTCCGCTTGCGGTAATTCTGGTGGTGCCGCTGGGCGTACTCGGTGTGATTGTGGCGACTCTTCTGCGAAGTTATTCCAACGACATTTACTTCCAGGTTGGGCTGATCACCATCATTGGCCTGTCGGCAAAAAACGCCATCTTGATCATTGAGTTCGCCAAAGATCTCCAGGCACAGGGCAAAGGCGTGATCGAGTCGGCACTGGCAGCTGCCCATCTGCGCTTCAGGCCGATTGTCATGACCTCCCTGGCCTTCATGCTGGGTGTTTTGCCCCTGGCTTTGGCATCTGGCGCGGGGTCAGCCAGTCAGCGTGCGATTGGAACCGGGGTGATCGGCGGGATGATCACAGGCACAGTGCTGGCGGTGATCTTTGTGCCTATTTTCTTTGTAGTGGTGCGCGGCTTCTTCAAAGGCAGCGAGCGCCAGCGCCAGATGTATGCCGAGCACGCCAAGGCGGCTGGTATCGGTTTGGACGACCTGCACCCGCCAGGGCAGCCCGAAGTGAAGGACATCCGCCATGGTTGAAAAGTTTTCCAAACGGCTGGCCCTTTTTTCAGCGGCCCTGCTGGCAGGTTGCTCGATGATGCCGGTCTATCAACGGCCGGCCGCACCGGTGGCCGCTGCTTGGCCTGCCTCGGGTGCCGCGGCGGCCGTTACCGCCGGCCGGCCAGCCGCCGAGATCGAGTGGCAGACTTTTTTCACCGACCCCAAGCTCAAGCTGCTGATTGAAACCGCGCTCCAAAACAACCGGGACCTGCGGATTGCAGTGCTCAATATTGAGCAAGCCAGGGCCCAGTTCCAGATCAGGCGCGCCGACCAGTTTCCAACCGTCAACGCTGTTGTAGCGGGATCGCGTCAGCCGGCCCGTGCGACCAATGGTGATACCGTTATCTCCAGCACCTACACCGCCGGCCTGGCCATTACCGCCTATGAGCTTGATTTTTTTGGCCGCGTTGCCAGCCTCAAGGAGCAGGCCCTGGCACAGTACCTGGCCACCGAGGAAGGACGTCAATCGGCCCAGATCAGCCTGATTGCCACGCTGGCCAATACCTATCTGAGCGTGCTGGCCGATGATGAACTGCTGACTCTCACGCGGCAAACCCTGGTCACGCGCGAAGAGTCCTTCAGGCTCAGCAAACTGCGTTTTGACAACGGCATCACATCCGAGCTGGATCTGCGGCTGGCCGAGTCACTGCTTGAAACCGCTAGAGCCTCGTTGGCCCAACTCACACGCCAGCGCGCGCTGGACCTCAATGCATTGACCTTGCTGGTGGGGCAGCCATTGGCGGGTGAGCTGGCACCCGAATCTCTGTTAAGCGGAAGCGGCCTTGCATCCGGTCCGATATTGCAGGACGTGCCGGAAGGGCTACCGTCTGACCTTCTGATCAGGCGGCCCGACGTGCGCCAGGCTGAGCAGCAATTGATTGCTGCCAATGCCAACATTGGCGCTGCGCGTGCCGCTTTCTTTCCCCGCATTTCGCTGACCACCAGCATCGGTAGCGCCAGCTCACAGCTGGGCGGTCTATTCAAGAGTGGCTCATTTGGTTTCACGCTCGCACCGCAATTGTTGCTTCCGATTTTTGATGCAGGCCGCAACCAGGCCGGGCTGGGGTCGGCCAATGCCGGGCGAGATATCGCTGTGGCGCAATACGAAAAAACCATTCAGACCGCGTTCAGGGAGGTCGCCGATGCGCTTGCTGCACGCGATACCCTTGGCGAGCAGCTGCGTGCCCAGCAGGCGCAGGCCAACGCGGAGGCGGTGCGCTACAAGTTGGCCGGTTTGCGCTACGACAACGGCATCGCCAGCTACCTGGACGCACTGGATGCCCAACGCTCGCTTTTTTTAGCCCAGCAGGCTCTGGTGCAAACCCAGCTGGCGCAACTGCAGAGCCAGGTGACCTTGTACAAAACGCTGGGTGGCGGATGGAAATAGCGCGGACTATGCTATCAAATCAGGAGTGTGGTGACGGGAGTATGCAAACCTAGCCAACGCGCCGCTGCAGCTTGCAGGGTGTGTGGCTGGCCAGTGGTGATCAATCTGACTTGCCCGAGGGCCGACGTGGGGGTGCAGTCGGCGCTTAGCAGCTGGCCAGCCAGCAAGCGCCGCGTCTGGCGCGCCACGGCGTCACCGTTATCCACAATTTGAACGGTCGGGCCGACGAGCTCCTGCAAAAAAGGTCTGACAAATGGGTAATGGGTGCAACCCAGCACCAGCGTGTCGATTTCCCCCGTTTCATGATCAAACAGGCCTGCCGCCTCCGTATATTGTGCGCAGGTAGCTATTATTTTTGTAGCATCTTGGTGGCCGACCCAGCGCTCTATGGCATCGGCGAGACCATCGCAGGCCTGCACGGAAAAGTTTGCCAAACCAGCCTGAGATTGCAGAAGTGATTGAAACTTGGCGCTGGCCAATGTGCTGCGGGTGGCCAGCACGGCGATATGTCCGGTCTTGCTTAGCGCCACCGCGGGCTTCAATGCGGGCTCAACGCCAATAATGGGCAGCAGCGGGTAATCAGCGCGAAGTAGCGCGATGGCCGCGGCGGTCGCCGTGTTGCACGCGATCACCAGCGCGTGGATGTTTTGCCCGACCAGATAGGCGCCCATGGCGCGGGAGCGGGCCACGACATGCGCCTCGTCTCGCTCGCCATAGGGCGCGTGGGCGTTGTCGGCAATGTAAATGAAGTCCTGGAACGGCAGTTCTTTTTGGAGTGCCTTGAGAATGCTCAGGCCGCCGATGCCGCTGTCGAAAACACCGATCAAGGCGAGCCCTCGCGATCGGGCGCTTCGCCTAACTTCCTGCCGCACGGTGGGGCCGCTGCGCCTGAGGCCCCCGCTTGTAATGACGGGACCCTCGGATTGCCGGTGATCAAGCGCTGGTAACAGGGATTTGCTTGAACTCCCCCGTAGCAATCCGTTTTTGCCATTCGGCTGGCCCGGTGATGTGCGCGCTGGTGCCGCCCGAATCAACAGCCACCGTTACGGGCATATCGACCACGTCAAACTCGTAAATCGCTTCCATGCCCATGTCGGCAAAACCGACGACTTCGGCGTGCTTGATGGCTTTGGACACCAGGTAGGCTGCGCCGCCGACGGCCATGAGGTAAGCGCTCTGGTGTTTCTTGATGGCTTCGATGGCAACGGGTCCGCGCTCGGCCTTGCCGATCATCGAGATCAAACCGGTCTGTGCCAGCATCATTTCAGTGAAACCGTCCATGCGCGTGGCGGTCGTCGGCCCGGCTGGTCCAACAGCTTCCCCCTTGACCGGGTCGACCGGGCCAACGTAGTAGATCACGCGGTTGGTGAAGTCAACCGGTAACTTCTCCCCTTTGGCCAGCATGTCAGCGATGCGCTTGTGCGCGGCGTCACGGCCGGTCAACATCTTGCCGTTGAGCAGCAGGGTCTGGCCTGGCTTCCAGCTGGCGACTTCTTTTTTGGTCAAGGTGTTGAGGTCAACTTTTTTGCTTTGAACGTAGTCTGGCGTCCAGTTGACGTTGGGCCACAAATCAAGTGAAGGCGGGTCAAGGTATACCGGGCCGCTGCCGTCCATGACAAAGTGCGCATGGCGCGTGGCAGCGCAGTTGGGGATCATCGCCACCGGTTTGCTGGCCGCGTGGGTTGGGTACATCTTGATCTTGATGTCGAGCACCGTCGTCAAACCGCCCAGTCCCTGCGCACCAATGCCGAGCGCGTTGACTTTTTCAAACAGCTCCAGCCGTAGTGCTTCGACCTTCGTTAGCGCCGCGCCAGAAGAAGACTTGGCCTGCAGTTCATACATGTCAAGGTCGTCCATCAGGCTTTCCTTGGCCATCAGCACGGCTTTCTCTGCTGTGCCGCCTATGCCTATGCCCAGCATGCCGGGTGGGCACCAGCCTGCGCCCATGGTCGGTACAGTTTTCAGCACCCAGTCGACGATGGAGTCACCGGGGTTCAGCATCACCATCTTGCTTTTGTTTTCGCTGCCGCCACCCTTGGCTGCCACCGTGACTTCCAGCGTGTTGCCGGGCACCAACTCGGTAAAGATGACGGCGGGCGTGTTGTCTTTGGTGTTTTTGCGGTCGAAATGCGGGTCGGCTACGACAGAAGCGCGCAGGGTGTTGTCGGGGTGGTTGTAGCCTTGACGGACACCTTGGTTGACTGCATCGTCAATGGAGCCGCTAAACCCTTCCCAGCGCACCTCCATGCCGACTTTCAGAAACACGTTGACGATGCCGGTGTCCTGGCAAATCGGGCGCTGGCCGGTGGCGCTCATTTTGCTGTTGGTCAAAATCTGAGCAATCGCGTCTTTGGCGGCCGGGCTTTTTTCGGCCTCGTAGGCGCGTGCCAAATGGGCGATGTAGTCGCTCGGGTGGTAGTAGCTGATGTACTGCAGGGCAGCGGCGACTGATTCGATCAGATCGGCTTGTTTGATGGTGGTCATAGGCGTTCGGTTGGGTGGCACGCGCATTATCGTTCAGCGCTGCCAGCCGCTATCGCCCATCGCGGCGTCAGCTCCTGCGCTGGGTGTCGATGCGGGTCGACTGCTCGATCAGTGCGGCGGCGTCGTGCAGCAGGAAGGTTCGGAAGGCTGCGGCTACCGGTGCAAGGCGCTTGTTTCGGCGGTGTACCACATACCAGTGAGACTGCAGCGGAAAGCCCTGAACATCCAAAATCGCAAGGCTGCGTGAATTGACCTCCTGGCTGATGGTGTGCGCCGACAGAAAGCCCACACCCATGCCAGCGATCACGGCCTGTTTGACGGTCTCCGTGCTGCGGATCTTCATCGCGACATTGAGCGAGTCCAGTTGCGGCCCGAAGGCCTCGGCCATGGCGTTCCAGGTGTCAGAGCCCTTCTCACGCGCAATGAAAGGCTCGTGTGCCAGGCGTGCGATGGGAATACGCTTGCGTCCTACCAGCGGGTGGTCCGGCGGGGCCACGATGACATAAGGATGCGGTGCAAAGGCCTCGTTCAGGGTGTCCACGTCGGTGGGTGGCCGGCCCATGATGGCCAGGTCGGTCAGGTTATCGGCCAGTTGCTGCAGCAACTCTTCGCGGTTAACCACCACCAGATTCAGCGTCACGCCCGCATGCCGGCGCGCAAAGGCCACCAGCAGGCGCGGAAAGAAGTAGTCACCGGCACTGATCACCGCCACATTCAGGGTGCCGCCTGAGACGCCTTTGAAGTGCGTCATCGTGTCTTCGACTTGTTTGAACTGCTCGATGATCATGCGACTCGATTGCAGCATTTCCACACCGGCCGGCGTCAGGTGGATTTTTTTCCCGAGTTGCTCAAACAGCGGCAGGCCCGCGTGGTCTTCCAGCCGTTTCACCTGAGTGGACACAGCAGGTTGCGTCAGATGCAGTTCCTCGGCAGCGCGCGAAAAACTCAGGTTGCGCGCAACCGCCTCAAATACTTTGAGCTGACGCAAAGTCGCGTTTTTCATCGGCCACTCTCATCCATATCTATAGCCTATAAGTTATCGTCATTATCAAATACTTTTACTATCATTTATCGTTGTGGCCGCCTACATTGGTCTTCATTGCAGTTCAAGGAGACAACGATGACAAAAATGAAAGCCGCCATGGCAGCCGTGCTGGTGCTGGAAAAAGAGGGCATCAGCCAGGCCTTTGGCGTGCCTGGCGCTGCCATCAACCCTTTCTATGCGGCGATGCGTGAACGGCAGTCCATCACACACATTCTGGCGCGACACGTTGAAGCGGCCTCCCATATGGCGGAAGGCTATACCCGAGCCCGCGCTGGCAATATTGGGCTGTGCATTGGTACGTCGGGGCCGGGAGGCACCGACATGATCACGGGTCTGTACTCAGCCAGTGCTGACAGTATTCCCATTTTGTGCATCACCGGTCAGGCTCCGCGCGCCAGGCTTTACAAGGAAGACTTCCAGGCAGTCGATATTGAGTCGATTGCCAAACCCGTGACCAAGTGGGCCTGTACCGTACGCGAGCCCGGCCAGCTTCCCGGCTCACTGCAGCAGGCTTTTCACCTGATGCGCTCTGGCCGGCCAGGGCCAGTGCTGCTCGATCTGCCGTATGACGTGCAGATGGCCGAGATTGAATTCGACATTGACAATTACGAGCCGCTGCCGGTTTACAAGCCGTCCGCCACGCGCAAGCAGATTGAGCGGGCCCTCGACATGCTGGCACTGGCCAGGCATCCGCTGATCGTGGCTGGCGGTGGCATCATCAACGCCGATGCCTGCGATCTGCTGGTCGAGTTTGCCGAACTCACCGGAATTCCCGTGGTTCCGACGCTGATGGCCTGGGGTGCCATACCGGATGACCACCCGCTGATGGCAGGCATGGTGGGGCTACAGACCAGTCATCGCTACGGCAACGCGACCATGCTGGCGAGCGACTTCGTGCTGGGCATTGGCAACCGCTGGGCCAATCGCCACACGGGCTCGATCGAGGTATACACCCAAGGGCGCACATTCGTCCATGTGGATATTGAGCCCACTCAAATTGGCCGCGTTTTCACGCCAGACTTTGGCATTGTTTCGGATGCAAAAGCTGCGCTTGAGCTGTTTGTGCAGGTCGCGCGCGAGCGGGCCGCAGAGGGCAGCCTGCCGGATCGAAGCGACTGGGCTTTTCGCTGCGCTGAGCGCAAACGCCTGATGCTTCGCAAGTCGCATTTCGACAACGTACCCATCAAGCCGCAGCGGGTCTACGAGGAAATGAACCTTGCTTTTCCGCGCGATACGGTCTACGTCAGCAATATTGGATTGAGCCAGATTGGTGCTGGACAATTCATGCGGGTCTACGGTCCTCGGCAGTGGATCAATTGTGGTCAGGCGGGGCCATTGGGCTGGTCGATGCCGGCGGCACTTGGCGTGGTGGTGGCGGACCCGTCCCGGACCGTGGTGGCAATCAGCGGCGACTATGACTTTCAGTTCCTGCTGGAAGAACTGGCCGTCGGCGCGCAATTCAAGCTCCCTTACATCCATGTGCTGGTCAACAATTCCTATTTGGGGTTGATCCGGCAGGCGCAGCGCGGTTTTGATATGGACTATTGCGTTCAGCTCGCCTTCGACAACATCAACGTCGGCGAGCCTGGAGACTCACTGCGCGGTTATGGCGTTGACCATGTTGCCGTGGCCGTGGCTCTGGGTTGCAAGGCCCTTCGCGTGACCGACCCGGCAGAGCTGCAGAACGCGCTCAAACACGCCCGCCTGCTGGCCGCGCAGTATCGGGTTCCGGTGGTTCTTGAAGTGATTCTTGAAAAGGTGACCAACATCGCGATGGGCACTGAAATCGACAAAGTCAATGAATTCGAGGCGCTCGACTGCCGGCATCCCCAAGGGATCAGCGGTCTTGAGCTTGACGGGCTACTTCAATAAGCCCCACCCATTTTGAAATCAAGGAGATTCCCATGTCTGGTATTTTGTCTGCACAACAATTGACCAACCCTATCGCCGACGCCCACCGTCAGGCGTACAACGCTGCCTTTGATGAACTGGACCTGCCCTGGCACTGGGATGCGGCCACCTACCAGAAGTTGATTGGCTACGGAAAGGATGGCGTGCGCCGCTACCTGGAAAATGAACGGCCGCACCTGCTGCGCGCGTACGATCCTGACTTTCTGGTGGCCGCAGTGGAAGCCGCCAAAGCCCGCCGTTTGTGTGGCCCGCCAGCGTGATGGTCTTTTTCCGGGCATAAGGTCAGGCAGCACTACTGCAGGCGATGATTAAAGAGATCGGCAAGCTCCCAAGCCATTTCAATTAACTTAAAGGCGACTATCGTGAAAATTGCAATCATCGGAGCTGGAGCGATCGGCGGCCTGGTCGGCGCCAAGTTGGCGCTAGCCGGAAACGAAGTCACGTTTATGGTGCGAGGAGCCAATTTGCAGGCCATTCGCCGTGACGGCATCCGACTGATTTCAGCAGATGGCACGGAGCAGGCCACGCAGGTGCGAGCGACCGACGACTATACCGAGGCGGGCCCACAGGATCTGGTGATTCTGGCGATGAAGGCGCATCAGGTCGAAGCTGTCGTGGACGACCTTCCCGCACTACTCGGTCCGCAGACGCCTGTGGTCACGATGCAGAACGGCATTCCTTTTTGGTATTTCCATCGGCATGGCGGCCCACTCGAAGGCAGCGCTGTCAAAAGTGTTGATGCGGCCTGCAGTCTTGCGCAAAAGATCGGAGCTGAGCGCATCATTGGCTGTGTGGTGTATCCGGCCTCAGAACTGATGGCACCCGGCATTGTGCGCCACATCGAGGGCGACCGCTTTCCGCTGGGCGAACTGGACGGCAGCAGCAGCGAACGGGTCATCCGGATTTCAGAGTGCTTCACCCGTGCAGGATTCAAGGCGCCCGTGCTGGACAAGATTCGCTGCGAAATCTGGCTGAAGCTGTGGGGCAATCTCACCTTCAACCCGATCAGTTGCCTGACGCATTCCACCTTGGCCGATATTTGCCAGTACCCGCTTTCGCGTGACCTTGCGGCAAGCATGATGGGTGAAGCGCAAACGGTGGCCGAGAAGCTCGGCATCGCCTTCCGTACCACGCTGGACAAACGGATTGCCGGCGCCGAAAAGGTTGGCCACCACAAGACCTCTATGCTGCAGGACATTGAGGCGGGGCGCGCCCCGGAAATTGACGCGCTCGTCGGGGCGGTGGCCGAACTGGGCAGACTGACTGGCACGCCCACCCCACATATCGACGCCGTCTATGCGCTGGTGAAACTACTGGTTAGGGCCATGGAAGCCGGCAAGGGTCGGTTACGGCTGGAAGCCTGCGCAGACGAGCCTGCACGGGCAAACCAGATGGCGGTAAGGCAAGCGCGCTACCTTTCCCACGCGGCGTGATGCAGGGGGGGGCGGCGGGTTAGGTTCAGGACTGCCCCGTGTCCGACAGGACGTATCCGCCGCTGGTGGGATACTGATAGTCCGTCAGGGATCAACCACCATCGAGCTGAGTCATGCAGCCAGACCGAACAACCCGCATCGAACGCGATAGTTTTGGCGCCATCGAGGTGCCTTCGGCCAGATTGTGGGGCGCTCAAACCCAGCGATCACTGCTGAATTTCGATATCTCAGGTGAGCTTCAGCCACGGGAGATCATTCATGCACTGGCCCAGATAAAACGTTCGTCAGCCCTCGTCAATCATGCCCTGGGCCTGCAAGATACCCTGAAAACCCAGGCGATAGTGGCTGCCGCCGACGAAGTGTTGGCGGGTCGTCATCCGGATGAATTTCCTTTGGTGGTCTGGCAAACCGGCTCCGGCACCCAGACCAATATGAACCTGAATGAAGTACTGGCCAACCGGGCCAGTGAACTGTTGGGCGGCGAGCGAGGTGAGGGAAGGCGGGTGCACCCCAACGACGATGTCAACCGCAGCCAGTCATCCAATGATGTGTTTCCCACGGCCATGCACATAGCTGCGGTGGTGGCTATTAAACAAAACCTGCTTCCGGCTTTGGACCTGCTCCACGCCTCGCTGGCCGGCAAGGCGCGCTCCTTTGACCACATCGTCAAAATTGGTCGCACCCACTTGCAGGATGCCACACCGCTGACACTGGGTCAGGAGTTTTCTGGCTACGTTGCGCAACTGGCACACGGCAGAAACCATCTGCTTGCCGCCTTGCCGCATCTCTCTGAATTGGCGCTCGGTGGCACTGCGGTTGGCACCGGGCTGAACGCGCCAAGTGGGTATGCCGAGCAGGTTGCCGATGAACTTTCTAAGTTGACTGGGCATCCGTTTGTCACTGCGCCCAACAAGTTTGAAGCGCTGGCGTCCTGCGACGCGCTGGTTCACGCGCATGGCGCCCTCAAGACACTGGCTGGCAGCCTGATGAAGATAGCCAATGACATCCGCTGGCTGGCCAGTGGCCCACGCAGTGGAATTGGTGAGCTGAGCCTTCCCGAAAACGAACCCGGGTCATCGATCATGCCCGGAAAGGTCAACCCGACTCAAAGTGAAGCCCTGACCATGCTGTGCGCGCAAGTCTTTGGTAACGATGTGGCGATCAATTTTGGGGGTGCGTCGGGCAACTTCGAGCTGAATGTCTTTCGCCCCATGATTGCCCATAACTTTTTGCAGAGTGTGCGTCTGCTGGCCGACGGAATGGTCAGTTTTAACGCCCATTGCGCAATGGGTATTGAGCCGAACCTAGAAAGAATCCAACAGTTGATGGATTCTTCATTGATGCTGGTTACCGCGCTCAATCCGCACATTGGCTATGACAAGGCAGCCTTCATCGCCAAAAAAGCCCATCAGGAAGGCAGCAGTCTGCGGGCCGCTGCGCTGGATTCAGGTTACGTGACCGCCCAGGAGTTTGACCAATGGGTGGTTCCGGCCAATATGGTTGGCCGCTAGTGTTTCTGCGCCGCGATGCCCGACATCACCTTGTCGGTATAGGCGATCGCCAGGGCTGACAGTAAAAACGTGATGTGAATCACCGTCTGGGCAATCAGCACCCGGTCGGTGTAGTTGTCGGCATTGATAAACGTTTTGAGCAGGTGAATCGAGCTGATGCCAATGATGGCCGTGGCCAGTTTGACCTTGAGCACGGACGCATTGACATGGCTTAGCCATTCGGGCTGGTCCTGATGACCTTCAAGCCCCATTCTGCTAACAAAAGTTTCATAGCCCCCTACGATGACCATGATCAGGAGGTTGGAGATCATCACCACGTCAATCAAGGCCAGCACCACCAGCATGATCACTGTCTCATTGAGCGTCACGATAGGTGCGGCAGTTTTGTAGCCAATGCTGGTAATCAAGGCCTGCAACGCCGTCTGGCTGCCAAAGGCCGCTTCAATCAGGTGCCATAACTCCACCAAAAAGTGCACCACGTACACCGCCTGGGCTGCAATCAGGCCCAGATAGAGGGGCAGTTGCAGCCACCGGCTGGCGAAAATCAGGTTGGGAAGGGGGCGGAGCTTGGAAGTTTTCGGCGCTGAAGGTTCTGACATGGTGGGAAATAAAAAAAAAGGGGATTTTTGATAGTTTAGGGCCTGCCCCCGGCTTGCAACTGCAAGATATATCGGTACATTAGCATGCATTAATAACAACCAGGAGACAACCGCCATGAACGCAACCACGACAGCTTCAAGCTCGTCCAATATCGAATCAATGCTGGTTGAAGACCGCGTTTTTCCGCCCAGTGCAGCGACCGTCAAGGCGGCACGTATCAGTGGCATGGACGCCTACAACGCCATGTGCGAGGCAGCGGAAAAGGATTTCGACGGCTTTTGGGGAAAACTTGCGCGCGACAACCTGGCCTGGAAAAAGCCGTTCACTCAGGTGCTTGACGAATCCCAGGCACCATTCTATAAATGGTTTGCAGACGGCGATTTGAACGCGTCCTACAACTGCCTGGACCG
>JANMBW010000340.1:0-1825 GCA_031360565.1 Polaromonas sp. | reverse complement strand
CCGAGTTTGACGATGTGCTGGGCCGAGTCCATCGCCTTGTAGAAGGTCGGGAAGTTCACCACGCCCAGAACCTTGGTGCGCGGCAGTTCACTCAAGCGCAAGCTCAGGGATTGGGTCAGCCCGAGCGTGCCTTCGCTACCCACCAGCAAATGCGCCAGATTGACCGAGCCGTCGGACGTGTAGGGCTTTTCATTCTGGTTGTTGAAGATGTCCAGGTTGTAGCCCGCCACGCGGCGCAGGACTTTGGGCCAATGCTGGTTTATTTCAGCAGACAGGTCGTCGGCCAGGGTTTTGACGTAGTCGCCCAGTGCGCGCGCGGGGCCCGTGGCGCTGTCATAGCGGCCAAGTTCAAGCAGGGTGCCGTCTGAGCGCCACACGTTGGCGCCGATCACGTTGTGCACCATGTTGCCGTAAGCGATGCTGCGGCTGCCGCAAGAGTTGTTGCCCGCCATGCCGCCCAGCGTGGCCTGGGCGCTGGTGGACACATCAACCGGGTACCACAGCCGGTGCTGTTTCAAGGCAGCATTCAGGTGGTCCAGTACCAGGCCGGGTTCGACTTCAGCGGTCTGCTCAGCCGCATCCACATGCAAAATCTTGCGTACATGCTTGGCGTGGTCTATCACCAACCCCGCGCCCACGGTTTGACCGCACTGGCTGGTGCCGCCCCCACGCGGAACAATCGGCACTTTCAGATCGCGGCAGATGTCCAGCGCAATCTTGACGTCTTCCGATGTGCGCGGCACAAAAACGCCAACCGGCATGGCCTGGTAGATGGACGCATCGGTGGCGTAGCGCCCCCGGTCGGCGCTTGAAAAAAGCACCTCACCCTGGGTCTGGCTTGCCAGCCGTTCGGCGAGTCTGCCCGCCACTTCATTGCTGACGCGTGAAACGTCGTCGTAAGCGCGCTGCGCTACGTCGCGCGTGATGGTGATGGGAAGAGGTGCGTTCATGCTTTGATCAAAGAAGAAGGGGGCGGGGATGGGTTTGCATGGGAAGCGCGTAGCTGCTCCAGCACCACATCCAGTTTGTTCATCAGGTGGCTGGCGAGCACGGTGCGCATGGCGTCTGGGTCGCGAGCGCTGAGCGCTGCCACCATCAGTTCGTGTTCCTCGACAGCATTTTTCCATTTTTCGCCGTCCTGGTTGGAGCGAAAACGCAGTGCCTGCAGGCGCGCATTGACCTGCTTGTAGGTGGCGGTCAGCACCGGGTTTTTGGCTGCCTGGTTGATGGCATTGTGAATCGCCGCATTGAGTCGGTAATAGCCGGGCAAATCGCGACGGGTGTAGGCCCCCAGCATTTCGTAATGCATCGCCTTGATCTCGAGCAGTTCTGCATCGGTGATGCGCCGGGCAGCCAGCTCGCCCGATTGGGCTTCCAGTCCGGCCATGACTTCAAAGGTGTTGAGCACGTCGGACTCGGTCAATGACACGGCAATCGCGCCCCGATTGGGCAACAGCTCCACCAGCCCTTCTGCGGCCAGCATTTTGATGGCTTCACGCAGCGGCGTGCGGGACACATGCAGGCTTTCGCTCAATTCCCGCTCGTTCAGTTTGGCGCCAGGTGGCAGGCGATTTTCAACCAGCATTTGGCGCAGCCGGTGCGCCACCTGTTCGTGTAACCCCAGACGCGGAATAGAAATGATTTCTGCGGACATTGTTAAATTTTGTATGCAAAAAAGGCCGATGTCAAATTGAGCGTATTCCCTAGCTAGGCGTGACAAAACTTGACAAAAAAGTTTTGTATGCAAAAAATGACGCTACTCAAACTATCGCCGACACAGGAGCCGCCGCCATGTTGACCCTCGATTTTCATCCCACCGGACGCC
>JANMBW010000320.1:0-3359 GCA_031360565.1 Polaromonas sp. | reverse complement strand
CTGCGCCGGACCAGCCCGTTTTTATCGCATCCGGTCTTCAACACCCATCATTGCGAAACGGCCATGCTGCGCTACATCCGCCAGCTCAGCGACAAGGACCTGGCACTTGACCGCAGCATGATTCCGCTGGGCAGTTGCACCATGAAGCTCAACGCTACCAGCGAGATGATGCCGGTGACCTGGCCGGAGTTTGCCAACGTGCACCCGTTCGCACCGCCTGATCAATTGCAGGGCTACGCCGAGCTCGACCAGCAACTGCGCGACTGGTTGTGCCAGGCCACAGGCTATGCCGGCATCAGTCTTCAGCCCAACGCCGGTTCTCAGGGCGAATACGCCGGCCTGCTGGTGATCCAGGCCTATCACGCCGCGCAGGGCCAGGGCCACCGTGACATCTGCCTGATTCCGGCATCTGCACACGGCACCAATCCGGCCAGCGCGCAGATGGCGGGAATGACTGTTGTCGTCACGGCTTGCGATAGCCAGGGCAATGTCGATATGGCCGACCTCCAGGCGAAATGTGAAACCTACAGCGCGCGCCTGGCCTGCGTGATGATTACCTACCCCAGCACCCATGGGGTGTTTGAAACCCAGGTCAGCAAATTGTGCGAGCTGGTGCATGCCCATGGCGGACGGGTGTATGTAGACGGTGCCAACATGAATGCACTGGTGGGCATTGCGGCACCCGGCGAGTTCGGCGGAGATGTCAGTCACCTCAATCTGCACAAAACCTTCTGCATTCCGCACGGTGGCGGCGGCCCGGGTGTGGGCCCGGTCTGCGTGGTGGCAGATCTGGTGCCCTACCTGCCCGGCCATGCCACGGCAGGCATTCCGGTCAATGGCGTCGGGGCGGTTTCAGCCGCTCCGCTGGGCAACGCTGCGGTGTTGCCTGTCAGCTGGATGTACTGCCGCATGATGGGCGCCGAAGGCCTGAAGCACGCCACCGAGGTCGCCATACTCAGCGCCAATTACATCAGCGCCAGGCTCCAGGGCCATTACCCCACCCTGTATGCCAGCCAGAATGGAGAAGCCCGCGGGCATGTGGCGCACGAATGCATTCTCGATTTGCGTCCCCTGAAAGAAACCAGTGGCGTGACCGCCGAAGACGTTGCCAAGCGGCTGATGGATTATGGTTTTCATGCGCCGACGCTGAGCTTTCCTGTGCCCGGAACGCTGATGGTCGAACCGACCGAAAGTGAAACCCTGGCGGAATTGGACCGATTCATCGACGCGATGGTGAGCATCCGTGAGGAGATTCGGCAGATCGAAAACGGTGCCTGGCCGCAAGACAACAACCCGCTCAAACATGCACCCCATACAGCGGAAAGCTTGTTGATCAGCCAATGGAATCGCCCCTACTCGCGTGAGATCGCCGCCTATCCCGTCGCCAGCTTGAAAAAGGCTAAATACTGGCCGGGCGTAGGCCGGGTGGACAACGTGTACGGCGATCGAAACCTGTTTTGCAGCTGCGTGCCGGTGCTGGCGGAATCTGCGGAGCAGGTACCGTTCGGGCCTTGATGCCTGTCAACGCCAGCACGACGGACCAGACCCGGGCGTGGCGCAACACGGGCAAGGTGCTGGTCCTGCTGACCGCGGCGACTCTGAGCGCATGTGGTGAAGCGCCCAGCTGGCAGAAGTTGCTGAGCATTCGCATCAAGGACCAGTACCCGACCTTCACTGTACAGCCCAGTGCGGATGGCGGACTGGTGGTGGAGCGACCAGGCTTGCCTGCTGTGTCGGTGGATGTCGATGCCATCGCGCGCTTTTGCCAGCGCGGACCGAAAGACTGCAATTACGCGACCGACCAGATGCTGCAGGCCTTGCAGGGCCAACCCACCCCGGCGCCGTAAAAACTGTGTAAAGCTGACAACCCGTGCGGTCGCTACGGCGTTTGGAATAGGCAGAATGGTCCGGTCCTGGAGACTTCAATGTCCGCTTCCCGCTTCAACTTTTTTAAGCGCGCGCCAACTCGGCGATCCGCAGGCAGTGCGGTCGCGCTGGCAATCCTATGTTGCATGCTGGCAAACACCGGCGCATGGGCTCAGGCCGACGCCAGCCTGTCTGCGGTCTGGCGTGCAAGCTCCCGGCTCGGCTACGGCCCCAACGCGGCATCCGCTGCGGCGCCACAGGCCGGTACCAGGGCCTGGGCCCGGCAACAAATCGATGCCGCCGTCGCTGCCAGTCAGCATGCACCCATAATTCCAGTTGACCTCGCGCGCTTTAACGACCCTATTGACTCCATTGCCAGGGACTTCCGTGCAGAGCGTGAGGCGCGCCGCTCTGCGCGCGAACAAAGCGCCAGCACGACTACGCCTGGCGCTGTCAACGTGCAACAGGCCGCAGGCGCTGCCAAAGGCTTCAGCCGTGATATGCAGCAGTCCGCAGCCGCCTGGCGACTCTTGGCCTGCAGCGACGCGTCAATTGAAAACCCGCTGCTCGCGCGCATGACCGAGTTCTGGTTCAACCACCTCAATGTCTTTGCCGGAAAAGGCACGGTACGCCCCTTCGTCGGGCACTATGTGGTCAACGTCATTCGCGCCCATGCGCTGGGAAATTTTGAAGACCTGCTGCTGGCCAGCGCGCGCCACCCGGCCATGCTGCTCTATTTGGACCAGGCGCAAAGCAATGTACGCGGCCTGAACGAGAACTACGCGCGCGAACTGATGGAGCTGCACACGCTGGGCGTCGATGCCGGTTACACCCAAAACGATGTGCGTGAGCTGGCGCGCATCCTGACCGGCTGGACTGTGGGTCTGCAACAGGGCGAGGGCTTTCGCTTTGCAGAGCGGCTGCACGACGGCGGTGAAAAAATACTTCTGGGCCGTACCTTCCGTTCGGCCGGCATCAGGGAGGGCGAAGAAGCCCTTCGCATGCTGGCCCGCCACCCGGCTACCGCGCAACGCATCGCCCGGCGGCTGGCCACTACGTTTGTAGCAGACAAACCGCCTCAGGAACTGGTTGACCGGCTGGCCGACACCTTCAGCCGGACCGGGGGCGATATCCGGGCGGTCATGCAGACGCTGGTGGATTCGCCGGCGTTCTGGCGTGCCGACAAAACCCTTTTCAAGACCCCGCTGGACTTTGCCTGCTCGGCACTGACCGCTAGCGGCGGCGCCAGGGATCGGCGTGATTTCGCGCTGACGCTCGGCTTCCTGGCACAAGCTGGCCAACCCCTGCATGGTTGGCAAACGCCAGACGGCTACAAGACGGACGCCGCAACCTGGCTGGCACCCGAAGCACTCACACGCCGTGCGGATTACGCCATGGCGCTCGGCGGCCGTATGCCGGAACCCCTTTATTTGCAGCCGTATTTGAGTGGGGCCACCCGCGAGCGCATTGCCCAGGAAGCACCCGCAGCCCGG
>JANMBW010000237.1:0-2289 GCA_031360565.1 Polaromonas sp. | reverse complement strand
CCAATTAGCTACTAAATTTATAGCATAGTCCGCCCATTTCGAATGGGCTGACTGGACATTGCATGGATTTTGCTAGACACTACGCGTTTGTCACGTTGCGGAAGTTCTGATGCCCGTCATTGCCATCGTTAACCGCAAAGGTGGAAGCGGAAAAACCACGCTGGCTGCCAATTTGGCGGCCTGGTGCGCCAGTCGCGGCAGCGCCGTGATGCTGGGCGACGTGGACCGGCAACAATCTGCGCGCGTCTGGCTTAAACGCCGCTTTGCCGACCTGCCCGTCATCGCCCCCTGGGCGCTGGACCACCGAAGCATGCTCCGCGTGCCTACCGGCATCACCCATGTGGTGCTCGACACGCCGGGTGGCTTGCAGGGCTTTGACCTGGCCCGGGTCGTGATGTTTGCCGACGCCATCATCATGCCGGTGTGTCACTCGCTGTTTGACCGCGAATCCGCCGCTGCCTGCCATGCCGAACTGATGACCATGCCGCGGGTGGCCAGTGGCCGGTGCCGGCTGGTCACGATAGGGATGCGTATTGACGGCAGAACCAGCGCGGCCCAGAGTTTGCGCGCCTGGTCGGAAAATCTCGGCCTGCCATTTCTGGGTGTTCTGCGAGAGACCCAGTTGTATGTGCGCAGCCTGGAACGTGGCATGACCATTTTCGATCTGCCGCAGCAAACCGTAGCGTTTGACCTGCAGCAGTGGCAGCCCATTCTGGACTGGCTCGAACCGCTGATGTACCCGCCGCAAGCGGCCAATGATTCGATGTCCACAGGCCGGTCCGTCCATGCTTCCAGCATCTTGCGGCCTAGCCGGCCCAGCTATACCGCCAGGCCCGCCAGTCTGGCAACTGGATCAGTGGCGACACAAGCGCCGGAGCAACTGGACAGGCCATCAACAAGTCGCCCGGTGTCGGAGCCGTTGGCCAAAGATGCCTCGGCTCCGGTCCACATTCCACCGTTCCTGCAGCGCGTCCAATAAACGCGGTACTTAAGCTCGGCACTCCTGCTAACGCCGCTTTCGGCAGCAGGAAACCGGGCCAACGCAAACGGGTTGCGTCAGCTGTCCTGCTCCCGCAACTGGGCCAGCCGGCTGGCCACCGCGTCCAGGTCTTGCGCGTCCTCGGCCATGGCCAGATACTTTTCCAGGTCCAGCGCTGCGCGCTCAGCCTGCCCCTGAACCGCCCAGGCCAGGCCGCGGTCGCGGTACTCGGTCCATGCCTCGGGTTGCAACACGATGAGTCGGTCTTCTACGGCAATCAGCCGCTGCCAATCTTCCTGATTCTTGTGAATCTCCTTGAGATTGCGCAGCATTCGACCAATGATGTCGCGCGGCGTGGCCGACTGCAGATACAGCCCAATCGGCATGTCTGAATCTTCATCGCGACTGGTGCGATGTTTGTAGGGCACCAATCGACCTGCCAGTTCATCACGGCTGAGTGACTGGCCACTGAAGGGGTCAATCACCACCTGCCCCTTGGGCATATTGACTTTCACCATGAAGTGCCCCGGAAACGCCACGCCACGCGCATTCAAGCCCAGTCCGCTGGCCAATTCGAGCCACAACACCGCCAGCGTGATGGGAATACCGCGGCGGGTTTTCAGGACCGCATTGACGTAGCTGTTGTCGGGGTCGTAGTAGTCATTGACATTGCCAGCAAACCCCAGGTCGTGAAAGAAAAACTGGTTCAGGGAACGCAGCTTTTGCAGCGCCGGTGCGTCCGCGGGCAGTCGGCGCTTCAGGCGCGCCAGCAGCTGGTCGACATCGCCCAATACCTGCTGCACGTCCAAGTCAGGATACTCATCCATGGCCAGACTGACTGCGGCCTCCAGCAAGGGAAAGTGCTCGTCACTTTCAACCAGACTGGTGAAATATTGCAGGTTGGAGGGAACGGCAAAATTAAGTTGCATACCGATACTTTCTCACAAATCAGACCCTTAGGCACAGCTTTGCGATCAAAGTGGGTGGATGCGGCAGTGCAGCAGAAGCGTCGCCTGGGCCCTGATTCAGCGACGCAACATTTGCCGGAGTTGTAAACCTGAAAGCCTCAAAGCTATAAAATAAATAGCAAATGAAGCAAACAATACGCCGGCCAGAAGGCCTATTCGCTGTAAAGAATGGCTTTTCAGGCCAATCCAGTCGACACTTCTGGCGGCCCACAGTAAAAAGAGAGCCAGCAAGGTGCTGGCCGCCATGACCCGTCCGGCAAAGGCGCCCCAGCCCGGGACCGGCTGGTAACTGCCACGACGCATCAGCCCCAGCAGCAGCCACAAGGCATTGATCAGCGCGCC
>JANMBW010000229.1:0-5185 GCA_031360565.1 Polaromonas sp. | reverse complement strand
AAGGTCGATTGCGCGTTGGCCACGTCATCGGCCGCGCCGATGCGGGTGTGGATCGCGTCGATCGGCCCAAGCCGGCAACTGGCCGCTGGAACGTACGAGCCAACGCTGGCCAGCAGCACAATCAAAGCCACCTGACGCATGTAGGTTGATTTGCCGCCCATATTCGGGCCTGTGATGATCTGCATCCGGCTCTTGCTGCCCATGCTGCAGTCGTTGGCAATGAAGGCGCCGCCGCCCGTCTCTGCCAGCCTTGCCTCGACCACCGGGTGCCGGCCGCCGGCAATCGCGATGCACGGTTCCTTGACGAATACGGGTGCGGCCCAGTTCAGCGTCAGCGAGCGTTCGGCCAGCGCGCACAGCGCGTCCAGCGACGCTAGGGCGCGGGCGAGCCGGCTCAGCGCCGGGATAAATGCCTGCAGCTGGTCGAGCAACTGTTCGTACAGAAACTTCTCGCGGGCCAGCGCGCGCTCCTGCGCCGACAGCGCCTTGTCTTCAAAGGCTTTCAACTCGGGCGTGATGTAGCGCTCGGCGTTTTTCAGGGTCTGGCGGCGCCGGTAGTCGGCAGGTACCTTGTCGAGCTGGCCCTGCGTGACTTCAATGAAAAACCCGTGCACGCGGTTGAACTGCACGCGCAGGTTGGCAATGCCGGTGCGGGCTTTCTCGCGGCCTTCGAGGTCGAGCAGAAAACCGTCGCAATTGGTCTGGATCGCGCGCAGCTCGTCCAGGTCGGCATCGCAGCCGTGGTTGATGACGCCGCCGTCGCGAATCAGCGCGGCGGGCTCTTCCAGCAGGCAGCGCTGGAGCAGGTCCGCGCAGCCTGCAGGTGGCTTCAGATCATCGAAAATTTGCATCAAAAGTGCCGGCAGCCCAGTGGATACCTGCGCCAGCAGCTCTGTTTTTTGTAGCGTCAGCTGCAGGCCCACCAGCTCGCGCGGCCGCACCTGGCGCAGCGCGATGCGCGCCGTGATGCGCTCGACATCGCTGCTGCCCTTGAGCTGGCTGCGCAGCGTCTGCTGCAGTCCGCCACGCAAGTGCTCGATCGCAGCCAGGCGCTCGACGGCCTGCGTACGGTCGCGGCGCGGGCTGAGCAGCCAGCTTTTGAGCGCGCGGCTGCCCATGCCGGTGGTGCAGGTGTCCAGCAGTGAAAACAGTGTCGGCGCCTCTTCGCCGCGCAGGGTATGCGTCAGTTCGAGGTTGCGCCGGGTGGTCGGTGGCAGCTCGATCAGCTCGTCCGGACGTACCACGACCAGGGTCTGCACATGCGGCAGCGCCCGGCCCTGGGTGTGCTCGGCATAGCCCAGCAGCGCCGACGCGGCGGCATGCGCGTCGCCCAGGGTTTCGGCATTGAAAGAGGCGAGGGAGGCGACCTTCAGTTGGTCGAGCAGACGTCGTGCGCCGAGCGCGGCATCAAACTGCCAGGCCGGCCGCGCGGTGGCGGCGCCGCGCAGGGTTTTCAGGCGCTGTTCGAAGGCGGGGGTAACGTCGACGTTGTAGATCAGTTCGCTGGGTGCAATGCGCGCCAGCCAGGTTTCGAGTTCATCCGGCGCACATTGTGCCAGATGAATTTCGCCCTGCGTCACGCTGAGCCAGGCCAGGCCGCAGCTGTTGCGCACGCCCTGGTGCACGGCCAGCAGAATCGATTCAGCCTTGTCACTGAGCAAGCCCGAATCGGTGAGCGTGCCGGGTGTGACGACGCGCACCACCTTGCGCTCGACCGGTCCTTTGCTGGTCGCCACATCACCCACCTGCTCGCAAATCGCCACCGACTCGCCCAACTTGATGAGCTTGGCCAAGTACCCTTCCAGCGAATGAAAGGGCACACCCGCCATCTGGATCGGCTCGCCGTTCGAGGTGCCGCGTTTGGTCAATGTGATGTCAAGCAGGCGCGCGGCCTTTTCAGCATCCGCAAAAAATACCTCGTAAAAGTCACCCATGCGGTAGAGCAGCAGCGTCTCGGGATACTCTGCCTTGATGGCAAGGTATTGGGCCATCATGGGGGTGTGTTCTGCAATCTTCGCTTTTTGCGGGATGGCTCCCTTGGCGAAATCGTTTGTTGTGGTCACTTTCAAGCCTGTTGCTGCGCTACCGAAGTGGGGTGCGTCAAGTCTCAATTATCTGGTGTGTGGCGGCCGCGAGTCTTTTCGGCTCACCTTGGCGTTGCCAGTCTGCTATAAAAGCGCAATCCGGCGGCGGTACAAGTCTTGTCTCGTCCTTCAAATTACATGATGTTCAACAACCACTCCATGACACTGCGCAAACTGCTCCGCCCATTCTGCATCGGCGTTCTTCTGCCACTGGCCCTGTCGGCGCAGGCCACGGAGCTGCCACAGGCCGATACCGTCCAGTGGGACAACCCCTTTTCCATCGTGGCGCGGGATCCGGTGACCGGCGCAGTGGGCGCGGCAGTGTCTACCGCACGGCTGGCGGTAGGCAACCGTGTGCTGCAAGTTGAATTTGGTGTCGGGGCTGCGGCCAGCCAGGCCAACACCAACCCCGTGCTAGCCCGCCAGGCGCTTGATCGCCTGCGCCAGGGCGCCAGTGCCAAAGAGGCACTGGACGCGGCTCTGCAAGCAGACGAAAAACGCGAGGAACGCCAGCTCTCGGTGATTTCAGCCAACGGGACCCAAGCCGCTTTTACTGGCACCAAGCCCGACGACTACAAGTCGCACATCATCGGCAAGGACATGGTGGCCGCTGGAAATATTCTGGTCGGCCGCGAAACGCTGGAGGCCATGGTGGCCGCCTTCGAAGCCAGTCCCGGTACCCTGGCGGACCGCATCATGACCGCCATGGAGGCTGGGCAGAAAGCTGGCGGTGATCGACGCGGCAAGATTTCAGCAGCCATTTTGGTGCTCAATGAGGCGCCCAATACCAATGGCTACGCGCGCAACATCGACTTGCGAATTGACAGCAGCAAAGATCCGGTGGGAGAGCTGCGCACGCTGTTCGACGCTTACAAGGCGGCGTTCAAGATCAAGTGACGCCGCTGGCAGGTTGACGAGTCTGCGCCAGGCCTCAAGAGGGTCTGCAGCCGCACACTGATCGGTGATGGGTATTGATTGGTGACGTCTGGCGAACTCGCTGCGCTATCAGGTAAACCCCGAGCGGCCCGAACAGCGAGCAACGCAATAATGGTTTGAGCACCTCTGCCTGGTGCGCTAACCATCGAAAGCGAATCCATGCTGCGACTCTCCATGAAAAAATGCCTCGTCATGTTGTCCGCTGCAGCGGTTTCAGCGAGCCTTTTGGCGCAGCAAGTTAGCAAACCAGAGGCCAGCAACATGCGCTTGGTGGGATACAGCGACTTGCAGGCACGCACCGCTTACCAGCCCGTGATTCAAAAGCAGGGCAACCGCTGGATTGCCTATGTCGGCCACCACGGCGACAAGAAACCCAACCCCCTCAACGGGCAGCTGGAAAACAATGGCACCTCTGTGATCGATGTCACGGACCCCAAAACCCCCAAGTACATCGCCCATATTCCCGGCGAAGAGGGTAAGGCCGAGCAGGGTGGTGCGCAAATGGTGCGCATCTGCAGCGGCGCCCAGTTGCCCAAGGCGGACAAGAGCAAGTTCTACATGTTGCGGGTGTTCGGCAACCAGGCCCACGAAATCTGGGACGTGACCGAGCCTGCCCAGCCAGCATTGCTCACAACTATTGGCAAGGGACTCAAGGGTACGCACAAGAACTTTTGGGAATGTGACACCGGCATTGCCTACCTGGTCTCTGGCAACCCGCAATGGCGGACCAACCGCATGACCCAGATTTACGATCTGTCGGATCCTGCCAAGCCTGTGTTCATACGCGATTTCGGTCTGGTCGGGCAGCAGCCGGGTGCCGGCGGCGCAGTGCCTATTTCACTGCACGGCGCGATCTCGACGGGCCCCAAGGGCAACCGCGTATTTTTTGGCTATGGCACCAACACAGAAGGTGTGCTGCAGATCGTCGATCGTGACAAGTTGCTCAATGGGGCAAAAGACCCCACGCCTGAGAACCTGCTCGCGCCGCAAATCGCCCGGGTCGACATGCCGCCCATGCATGGTGCCCACACCGTGTTTCCCTTGTTGAACATGGACATCCCCGAGTTCTCCAAAAACCTGCTGGGCAAGACGCGCGACTTCATTGTGGTGACGGACGAGTCGATCCAGAAGGAATGTCTGGAAGGGCGCCAGATGGTGTGGTTTGTCGATATCTCGACCGACGCCAAGCCGTTCGGTGTTTCCAATTGGACGGTGAAGGAGTCAAGTGGCAATTTCTGCTCGAAGGGCGGGCGATTCGGTGCGCACTCCTCCAATGAAAGCACTGCACCGGTGTTCCACAAGCGTGTCATGTTTTTCTCCTGGTTCAATGCGGGTGTGCGCGCACTGGACGTTCGCGATCCGTTCAACCCCAAAGAAATTGCCTATTTCATTCCCGGCATGACCGCCAACACGGTGGTTCTTGAAACGCCAGCCAGCCAGTTGGCGCTCAAACTACCTTTCACAGAAGCCTCCACCAAGCGCGCCATTCAAACCAACAATGTTGAGGTCGATGAGCGGGGCTACATCTACATCGTGGACCGCGCTAACACGGGCATGCATATTCTCGAATTGACCGGCCCGGCCCGCGCAGTGGCCGACTGGAAGGCGGCAGCCAACTGAGCCAAGCGCCTGGCTCATGCCTGCCCACCTGATTGAAGGCGCTCGTCCCGCTCGGCAACCCACGCGCAGAGCCTGGTGCATAGGCAGCCTGCTGGCGGGCGTGCCTGTTCTCGCGCCAGCCCAACCCCATGCTGAGCCGACGCGGACCTTGCGCATCGTCGATGGCGCGCTCACGCCAGACCAGCGCCTGATCAAGGTTTACCGGGGCGACCGGCTACGCTGGCGCGTCATCAGTAATGCAGCAGGAGCCGTGCATCTGCACGCCTACCGACTGAGCCTGCAGCTGCAAGCCGGGCAGGCGCAGGAGCTGGCCTTCACGGCTTTTGCCAGCGGGCGCTTTCGCGTGGAGTGGCATGCAGCGGGTCAACCCGGCCATGCGGCTGCCACCCACCATGCGCCCGCACTGGCCATGCTCGAAGTGCAGCCGCGTTGAAATCTGCATGGCTACTGGCGATCGCCGGGATGTGGGCTGGCAGCGCTCAGGCCCATGGCTTTGCAGAGCGCTATGACCTTCCTGTGCCGCTCGGTTATGTAGTGGTGGGGGC
>JANMBW010000207.1:0-2342 GCA_031360565.1 Polaromonas sp. | reverse complement strand
CAGGTCGCCGACCACATTCATGCCGTCCATCAGCGGGCCTTCGATCACATGCAGCGGGCGCCCGCCTTCGGCCTTGATCTGTAGCCACACCTCTTCGGTGTCGGGCACGATGTGCTCGTTGAAGCCATGCACCAGCGCATGTGACAGACGCGCCCGCACTGGCAGCGCGCGCCACTCGTTCTTCTTGCTGTCGTCCTTGGCACCGCTTTTGGCGGTCTCGGCCACTTCGATCAGGCGCTCGCTAGGGGTTAGCTCGGCTTCACCCGGCCGATAAACCGGCTGGCGATTGAGTACCACGTCTTCGACCCGCTCGCGCAGCAGCGGCTCCAGGTCGTCGTACACACCGACCATGCCGGCGTTGACGATGCCCATGTCCATCCCAGCCTGGATCGCGTGGTACAGAAACACGGTGTGGATGGCTTCCCTTACCGGGTCGTTGCCGCGAAAGCTGAAGGACACATTGGACACGCCGCCCGAGACCTTGGCACCCGGCAAATTCGCCTTGATCCAGCGCGTGGCTTCGATGAAGTCGACCGCGTAGTTGTTGTGCTCCTCGATGCCGGTGGCAATCGCGAAGATATTAGGGTCAAAAATGATGTCCTCGGGCGGAAAGCCGACCTCATCGACCAGCACCCGGTAGGCGCGTTCGCAGATTTCAATCTTGCGCTGATAGGTGTCGGCCTGGCCCTGCTCGTCAAAAGCCATCACCACGGCGGCGGCGCCATAGCGCTTGAGCAGCTTGGCCTGGTGTTTGAACGGCTCCAGCCCTTCTTTCATTGAAATCGAATTGACGATGCCCTTGCCCTGGATGCAGCGCAGCCCGGCCTCGATCACGCTCCACTTGGAGCTGTCGATCATGATGGGCACGCGGGAAATGTCGGGCTCGCTGGCGATCAGGTTCAAAAACCGCACCATCGCCGCCTGGCTGTCGAGCATCGCCTCGTCCATGTTGATGTCGATGATCTGCGCGCCGTTTTCGACTTGCTGGCGCGCCACGGCCAGGGCTTGTTCGTACTCGCCATTCAAAATCATGCGGGCAAAAGCCTTGGAGCCGGTCACGTTGGTGCGCTCGCCGATGTTGACAAACGTGGCGCTTGGGGAGAGACCTTCAGCTCTGTCCCCGACTGAATAGACTGCGCCAATGAGCACCGGCTCCAGGCCGGACAGCTTCATGGGGGGAACCGTTGGGAATTTTCGAACTTCAGTCACGCACTCACCTCAAAGATCAAGGGTGAGCGTCGTTGCCGTAGAGCCGCCCGATAGGCGACCTCCCTGACCCAAGCCTCACGAAAATACGATTTCGCTGCAACGCTCCTTGGGTTACCATGATTTTAAGCGCTACCGGCCACCTGCGCTAACCAAGCCATTGACGTAGTCAAAAGTTCCTCGGAGTTCACCAGACTTACCGGAAGATTCATGTTCGAAAAACTTTTTGGCAGCCGCGGCAAAACTCACTCCAGTTTCCCTGAACGTCTGCGCCCAGACGAGCGCATGCGCGTCATCGAAGGCTCCAACACCGCCGCCCTGGCCGCCAAGCTGCTGATTGCGCCCACTGCCCTGATGCAGCTGAGTGAAGAAGAGGCACTCACCATCGTGAGCTACATGGTTCCTCGCGAAATCGCCATGGGCAAGACCTTTATCAAGGAAGGTGACAAAAGCGACACCGGCTATATGATGCTGTTGCTGGACGGCGAGGTGACGGTCGAAAACATCGTGGTCAGCCGGCGCACCCCCGTCACCGTGACGGTGCTGGAGCCGGGCAGTCTGATCGGTGAAATGGGCCTGGTTGACGGGCAACCCCGACTGGCATCGTGTACCGCGAGCACCCGCGTCAGCTGCGCCATCCTGTCGCGCGAAGCACTCGACAAGCTGAGCGAAGAAGACCCTCGAACGGCGGCCAAACTGATGTTTGCGGTGTCATTGCGCATTGCTGAAAGGCTACGCGACAACGCCGAAAAACTCAAAAAATACAGCCAGCTGGTGCAGGCCATGCAGCAGGAAATCGACCACTTGATGCCGACCGAGGATTAGGCCGCTTCACGGTAAAACAAACCAGCGCTCAAACGACGCGCGGCCAGCGGCGCCACCGCGCTGGCAATCGACTGGATATGGTCGGCAGTAGTGCCGCAGCAGCCGCCGACGATGTTGACCAGGCCTTCGGCCGCAAACTCCTGCAACAGCCGTGAGGTCACTTCAGGCGTCTCGTCAAATCCGGTTTCGCTCATCGGGTTGGGCAGGCCGGCGTTGGGGTAGCAACTGATGAAGGTGTCTTCGGCCACCTTGGCCAACTCCTGGATGTAGGGCCGCATTAGCGCCGCGCCCAGTGCACAGTTGAGTCCGAC
>JANMBW010000201.1:0-2485 GCA_031360565.1 Polaromonas sp. | reverse complement strand
GAGATTGGTGCCAACACCTGTATTGACCGCGGCGCCTTGCACGACACGGTGATTGAAGACGGCGTCAAGCTCGACAACCTGATTCAGATCGGCCACAACGTGCGCATTGGTCGGCACACTGCTCTGGCTGGCTGTGTGGGCGTGGCTGGCAGTGCCAACATCGGCGCGCACTGCACGATAGGCGGTGGTGCTGTGGTGCTGGGGCACCTGAGTCTTGCCGATCATGTGCATATTTCGGCGGCGTCGGTGGTCATGCGTTCCATTTTTCGGCCGGGTCAGTACACCGGCCTGTTTCCCATAGACGACAATGCGGCCTGGGAAAAAAATGCGGCGACGCTCAAGCAGCTGCACGCGCTGCGTGACCGGCTCAAACAGATCGAAAAATCCCTCTCGCATTCGTTCGAAGAAAAACCATGATGGACATTCACCAGATTCTCAAGCGCCTGCCGCACCGCTATCCAATCTTGCTGGTCGATCGGGTGCTGGAAATCGAGAAAGGCAAAAAGATCAAGGCGCTTAAAAACGTCACGATCAATGAGCCTTTTTTCATGGGCCATTTTCCGCATCATCCAGTGATGCCCGGCGTGCTGATGCTCGAGGCCATGGCCCAGGCGGCAGCTCTGTTAGCCTTTGACGCGCTCGACGTCATCCATGATGACAAGTCGGTGTATTACTTTGCCGGCATTGATGGTGCGCGTTTCAAGCGGCCGGTCGAACCCGGTGACCAGTTGATCATGGAGGTCACTCTCAACCGCATGAAGGCCGGAATATTCAAATTTTCAGGGGTGACCCGCGTCGGAGATGTGGTGGCCTGCGAAGCTGAATTGATGTGTGCCATGCGCACCATCGCCTGACGACGGCTGCCCATCCATGAGTTTGGTTTCTGTGCACGGCGTTTCCGGAATCCACGCCACGGCATTGGTCGATCCCGCTGCCCAGCTGGATTCATCCGTCAGCGTCGGCCCCTACAGTGTGATTGGCCCGAACGTCAAAATTGGCGCCGGGACCACGATTGGGCCGCATTGCGTGATCGAGGGCCACACTACCATCGGTCGGGACAACCGCATTTTTCAGTTCAATTCCTTGGGCGCGATTCCGCAAGACAAAAAGTACGCCGGTGAACCCTGTGAACTGATCATTGGCGACCGCAACACCATCCGCGAATTCTGCACTTTCAATATTGGTTCGCCCGGCGCCGCCGGTGTGACACGCGTGGGAAATGACAACTGGATCATGGCCTATGTGCATCTGGCGCACGACTGCAGCGTTGGCAACCACACCATTTTTGCCAACAATGCCCAACTCGCCGGTCACGTGGAGGTAGGGGACTGGGTCATTCTGGGCGGCTTCACCGTGGTGCACCAGTTCGTCAGGCTGGGCGCGCACAGCATGACGGCCATGTGTTCGCTGTTGTTTGCTGATCTGCCGCCTTTTGTGATGTCTCAGGGGCAACCCGCCCAGGCCCGTTCGATGAATTTCGAAGGGCTGCGCCGCCGCGGCTTTTCACCAGACCGGATTTCCGCCGTCAAGGCGATGCACAAGGCGCTGTACCGCCAAGACCTGACGCTCGAAAAAGCCCGGCTTGAGATCGAAGAATTGACCGATAAATACCCTGAGGCATCGCCAGACGTCGACATGATGCTCTCATTTTTAGAGCAAACCTCGCCGCAACGCGGCATTGTGCGTTAGGTCCGTCGTGCTCGGCCCGATCAGCCCTGGTCCTCGTGAGGGGCTCAGCATTGCGATGGTGGCGGGCGAAGCGTCTGGCGACTTGCTCGCTGGCTTGCTGCTAGACGGTATGCGGGCACGCTGGCCACAGCTCGCAGCCAGCGGAATAGGCGGACCGCTAATGGCCCAGCGCGGCTTTCAGGCCTGGTGGCCCAGCGACAAACTGGCGGTGCGCGGCTATGTGGAGGTGCTTCGCCACTACCGGGAAATTGTGGGCATACGCCAGCAACTCAAACAGCGTTTGCTTAACCCTCCCAGCGGACGCCGAGCGGATCTTTTCATTGGCGTCGACGCGCCAGACTTCAATCTTGACCTGGAAGCGGCACTGCGCGCCGAAGGCATTAAAACCGTCCACTTCGTCAGTCCCTCTATTTGGGCCTGGCGCGCAGAGCGAGTGGAAAAAATCAAGCGCAGCGTCGACCACGTGCTGTGCATTTTTCCGTTTGAGCCTGCCTTGCTCGCCAGCCATGGCATTGCTGCCACCTATGTCGGCCATCCTCTGGCCAATGCGATTCCCATGCAAGCCGATCGGGCTGCGGCCAGACGCGAGCTGGGCTTGCACGAAGATGAAACCGTGGTGGCAGTTTTGCCGGGCAGCAGAAAGTCTGAAATCAAATATCTGGCAGATAGATTCTTCAAGGCTGCAGCGCTCGTCAAACAAGCGCAACCAGCTATTAAATTTATAGTGCCCGCCATTTCGTCATTGAAATCGGCGCTGCAGCGATCCGCCGATGAAATCGCCATGGGCCCTGAACTG
>JANMBW010000159.1:0-4074 GCA_031360565.1 Polaromonas sp. | reverse complement strand
GTTGCGGCGGCCTACCGCGAGCGCATCGTCTCCGGCATCCGGCTGTCCCGCCCGATGAAGATCGTGATTGACTCGGGCAATGGCATTGCCGGCGCTTCGGCACCCGGCATTTTTCGGGCGCTGGGCTGCGAGGTGACAGAGTTGTTCAGCGAAGTGGACGGCAACTTTCCCAACCATCACCCCGACCCGAGCAAACCAGAAAATCTGCGTGACCTGATTCAGGCGCTGCAATCCGGAGATGCCGAACTGGGGCTGGCGTTTGATGGCGACGGCGACCGGCTGGGCATCGTCACCCGGGACGGTCAGAATATTTATCCTGACCGGCAAATGATGCTGTTTGCGCGCGACGTGCTGTCGCGGGTACCCGGCGCAACCATTTTGTTTGACGTCAAATGTTCCCAACGCTTGGCCCCTGAGATTGAAGCCGCGGGCGGTGTGCCGCTGATGTACAAAACCGGCCATTCGCTGATCAAGGCCAAGATGAAAGAAGTCCAGTCGCCCCTGGGCGGAGAGATGAGCGGACACATCTTTTTCAAGGAGCGTTGGTATGGTTTTGACGATGGCACCTATGCCGGCGCGCGTCTGCTGGAAATCGTCAGCCGGGTGCCTGACGCGGGGGCCTTGCTCAACGGCCTGCCGACCAGCTTCAGCACACCCGAGCTGAATGTGGCGTGCAAGGAGGGTGAGCCGCACCGGGTGGTGGCCGCCCTGATTGAGGCGGCGCATTTTGAAAAGCCTGCCGTGGTCTCCACCATTGACGGCGTGCGGGTCGATTGGCCCGATGGCTTTGGATTGATACGCGCTTCCAACACCACACCGGTTCTGGTGTTGCGCTTTGAAGGGCACACCCAGGCAGCGCTGGAGCGGATCGAGGCGGCGATGTTGGCACTGCTGCGCAGCGTCAAGCCAGACGCGAGTTTTGCGGCAGCGGCGCATTGATCGCCCAGTGCAGGTGCGCAGCGCCGGGCCGCCCCCAGCAAGCACGGCCCCCTCAGAGGGCAACGCATTGCAGGACGTGAATGGCGTGGGGGTCAAAAAAATCCTTCTGGTCAAGCTGTCATCCCTGGGCGATGTGGTGCATACGCTGCCGGTGGTGGCAGATATTCGCGCCGCGCTGCCCGGTGCGCAGATTGACTGGGTGGTTGAAAAATCATTTGCTGCGGTGCTGACGCACTGCGCCGGATTGCACCGGGTCATCCGCTGCGACCTCCGGGGATGGCGCAAATCGCCGTTTGCGCGTGCTACCCGGCAGGCATGGCGCGACTTCAAGGCCGATTTGCAGAGCGAGGCCTACGATGTGGTGATTGATTTGCAGGGCCTCACCAAATCTGCACTGGTGGCCCGGCTCAGCCGGCTCAGCCCGCACGGCAAACGCTATGCGCTGGCCAACCAAACCGAGGGCTCGGCCTACGAGGCACCGACCCGGTGGGTGGCGGATGTGGCGATCGCTATGGAAACGCATATCCATGCCGTCCAGCGTTCGCGTGAGTTGGCAGCGCGTGCGCTGGGCTATGGCCTTTCTGTAGTCCCAAAGTTTGGATTAAAAATGCCTGAAGCCAGCGTATTTATTGATTCAGATGCTATGCTAAATATAGCAAACATATTGCGTGCCCGAACCGTTGTTTTGGTCCATGGCACGTCACGGGCTGACAAGGAGTGGCCGGTTGAGCATTGGGTAGCGCTGGGTCAGAACCTGGCAAAGGCGGGTTACGTGGTGGCTCTCGCGCATGGCAACGCCGCAGAACAGGCCAGGAGCCAAGCCATTGCCAGCGGCCTGAACCGCGCAGAGGTGCTGCTGTTACCCCTGCTGGGTCTGGACGCGCTGACGCAAGTGTTGGCCGCCAGTGCCGGCGTGATCGGGGTGGACAGTGGCGTGAGCCATATTGCGGTCGCGCTGGACCTGCCGCATGTCCAGATCTACAACTTTGACACCGCCTGGCGCACGGGTCCGGTAGGGTCGAATCCGTATCAGCGACAGGTCAGTGTGTTTGCCCAGCCGTGGCCAGACGTTCAGGCCGTGTGGCAAGCCTGGCAGGCCTGCGCTGGCGCGGAGGCTGGCGACAGGTGAAGTCTTTGTTGCTGCGTTGTTATGGGCTGCTGATGTGGCTGGCCCAAGCGCTGTTGCGGCGCAAGCTGGCCAGACGTGCCCGGACGGAGCCCGGCTATGCCGTGGCGATTGGCGAGCGTTTTGGTCATTACAGCCAGCCTCCTGAAGCCGCGTCGGAGCTGGTGTGGGTGCATGCGGTGTCGCTGGGCGAAACCCGAACGGCAGCTATCTTGCTGAAGGCCATGCGCGCGGCCCACCCCGGCCTGCGTGTGTTGCTGACGCATGGCACTGCAACTGGCCGCGCCCAAGGCCAGGCTTTGTTGCAACCCGGCGATGTGCAGGTCTGGCAAGCCTGGGACAGTCCGGTCGCGGTGGCGCGATTTTTCAGTCACTTCAAACCGCGCCTGGGGCTCCTGATGGAAACCGAGGTCTGGCCGACCACGGTGGCGACTGCCCGGACGTGCGGGGTGCCGCTGGTGCTGGTCAATGGCCGCCTGTCCGAGCGCTCTTTGCAACGGGCTTTGCGCGTCGGGGTGTTGTCTCGTCCGAGTTATGCGGGCTTGGCGGCGGTGTACGCGCAAACTGAAAGTGACGCGATGCGCTTTCGCCAGCTCGGCGTGGCAGCGCCAACGGTTTTCGGCAACCTCAAGTTTGACGCCACGCCCAGCGAAAGCCAGCAAACCCAGGGCAAGGCCTGGCGCGAGACGCTCAGGCAACCCGTGGTGATGTTTGCCAGTTCGAGGGATGGGGAAGAGGACGAATTTTTTAGACAAATCGGTGCTCAAGCCCAGGTTTTAAATAGACCAACTGCTACAGAAAAAGAAGCAGACAAAAAACCTGAACAGCTCTCTGCTCACCCGGTGCGCTATCTGGTGGTGCCGCGTCACCCCCAACGTTTTGATGCGGTGGAAGCGCTGGCTCGGCAGCAGGGTCTCACGGTCTCGCGCCGCTCAAGCTGGCGCGATGGCCAGGCCACAGACCCGGCAGCGATGCAGTCCGACGTCTGGCTGGGTGACTCGCTTGGCGAGATGGCGCTGTATTACGCTTTCAGTGACCTCGCCTTGCTGGGCGGCAGCTTTGCGCCGCTGGGCGGACAAAACCTGATCGAAGCGGCGGCTTGCGGCTGCCCAGTGGTGATGGGGCCGCACACTTTCAACTTTGACCAGGCTGCCGAGCTGGCTGAGGCGGCTGGCGCAGGGTGGCGTGTGCCGGACATGCCGGCCGCGATGAGCCTGGCACAGGAGCTACTGCGCGATCGTCAGGCCTTGGACCGCGCGGTTGCAGCCGGTCTGGACTTCGCTGCGATCAATCGTGGTGCGACAGAAAAAACGCTGGCGGCCCTGCGCAGCTACCTGTAGTCAGGCTACAAATACACGTGCCTTGCGGGGCGTGACGACTAATATTTCGCCGTCCTGGAGTGCCATGTCGCGAAACTCTCCGGCGCCGATCTGCGCCTCGATGATGTCGCCGCTACCGGTGGCGGAGGTGTCGAGTGGCAAGAGTTCCAGCCGAGCGATCGGCCCGACCACAATGGCGCGGAGCAGCTTGGCGGGTATGCCATTGGCTTGCTGCGGCACCGAGTTCTGCCCTTCGCCCGCGACATAACGGCGAACTTCGAGGTCGTGCGGGCGAACATAGGCGAAGGCCTTGGCATCCTGGGCAGCGCTGTGCTCGGGGCTGGCCAGCCGTACACCCTGGTGGTTTTCTCCGATCAGCATTTCGCCTTCATGGGCCCGGCCGTGGAACAGATTCACGTCGCCAAGAAATCCATAAACAAAGGGGCTCGCTGGATGGTCCCACACCTCTTGTGGAGAGCCGATCTGTTCGACCTGGCCGCTGTTCATCAGCACCACCCGGTCGGCCACTTCAAGGGCTTCTTCCTGGTCGTGGGTCACACAGCTGCTGGTGTCGGGCAGGTCATCGTGCAGGCGCGGCAGCCATCGCCGTAGTTCTTTTCGCACCTTGGCATCCAGCGCTGCGATTGGGTCGTCCATCAGCAGCACCTTGGTCTCCACCGCCAGCGCGCG